>NZ_VZQP01000004.1:0-257247 GCF_014397655.1 Paraburkholderia sp. UCT31 | reverse complement strand
CCCCGGCAGATTCCATCAGGGCCAGCGGATCACCATCCGCACCACAGGCCGGATATAAGTCTGCAACCTCATCCTGTCCGTCACACACCGAATATCACCTGGCAAACCGGGAGGCGTCCATATAAGACAGACATGCCAGTATCGAAAGTAAGAAGAGCACTTTCCAAGCTGTACGTTCAGGTCCTCATCGGGATCGTGGCCGGTGTCCTGCTCGGCCACTTCTACCCCGAGCTCGCCTCGCAGATGAAACCGCTGGGCGACCTGTTCATCAAGCTGATCCGGATGCTGCTTGCACCGATCATCTTTGCATCGGTCGTGGTCGGGATTGCGCGCATGAACGACCTTCATCAAGCGGGCCGGGTTGGCGTGAAAGCCCTCCTGTATTTCGAACTGGCGTCGACCATTGCGCTCATAGCGGGAATGGTGGTCGTCAATGTCATCAAACCCGGCAGCGGAATGAACATCGATCCCTCGCAGATCGATGCCGCTGCGATTTCGACCTACACGCACGCGGCGCAGCAACATGGCATGCTCGACTTCTTCATGAGCATCGTTCCGAATAGCATCGTCGGGGCATTCGCCAAAGGCGAGATGCTTCCCATCATTTTCTTTTCAGTCCTGCTCGCCATCTCACTGGCAAAGCTCGGCCCTCGTGCCGCGCCATTCGTCGACATGCTCGACATGTTCCTTCAAGGAATGTTCGGCGTCGTGCGAATCGTCATGTACGTTGCTCCGATCGGCGCGTTCGGGGGCATGGCCTTCACCATCGGCAAATACGGCATCGGCACCCTGGCATCGTTCGGCGAGTTGATGCTTTGTCTGTATCTGACTTCGTTCTTCTTCGTGTTCGTCGTGCTCGGCCTCGTCATGAAAATGTGCGGGCTATCGCTGTGGAAGTTTCTCCGCTACATCAGGGACGAGATTCTGATTACGCTCGGCACGGCGTCGACGGAAGCGGTGTTGCCGCAAATGCTGATCAAGATGGAAGCGCTGGGCTGCCCTCGCCCAGTGGTCGGCATGGTCTTGCCTACCGGCTACACGTTCAATGCCGATGGAACGGCGATTTATCTGACGATGGCGGCCTTGTTCATCGCCCAGGCGATGAACGTCCACCTGAGCATCTGGGACCAGTTGCTCGTGCTCGGCGTACTGCTGCTCACGTCGAAGGGCTCTGCGGGTGTGGCCGGGGCGGGATTCGTCGCACTGGCCGCGACGCTCGCCTCGATGCACAAGATTCCCGTGGAAGGCCTCGTGCTGCTGCTCGGCGTGGACCGCTTTCTCAACGAGGCGCGCGCAGTCACGAACCTGATCGGCAATGGCGTTGCCACCGTCGTCGTCGCTCGCTGGGAGGGGCAACTCGACAGGAAGCTGGCGCGCGCGGTGCTGGATCGCGACCATACGCCTCACTTCCACACACCTGGTCCTGCCGCGCAACCGGCGATCCCGCCGGCACCGACGACCGAAGCCGCCGCGGTTCTCGACGGCTCGCCGAATCATCGCTAGAACTGAACTTTTCCGGGTGGGTGCCGTTAATGCAGAGATATCTCACTCCACCGAATTCAGCATGAAACTGACCATCAAGTTCCGTCTTCTCGCCACACTCACCTTGCTCGGGATCCTGCTGACGGTGAACGGCGTGCTGGGGATCGCCGGCATGCGTGGTTCAAACCATGCCGTTGCGCAGGCGTACACGAACGACGTGGCTGCCGCTACCGCGCTCGGCAGGTCCAACCTGAACCTGACGGTAGTGCGTACCACGCTCGACCGCGTGCTGCTGCACCCGGAAGCAGCGGACAGAGCCGCGCTCATCGATAAGGCGCGCAACTATCTTGCGGTCTCCGACAAGGCCTGGAAAGAGTACCGCGCACTGCCCGTTTCCGAGGCCGAGGCGGCCTTGTCGAAGGCCGTGGCCGACGCCCGTGAAGCGATGCTGCATGGCGGACTCGAGCCGATGATGGACGCGCTGAGCCGTGGCGACCATGAAGCCGCCGACCACGATGCGATGGTCGTGATGCCACCGCTGTCGGCGGCTCTCACGCAGAAAACCGCGGCTCTGGACAAGTTTCGCAACGAGCAGGGCAATGTGCGTTACAAGACGGCACAGGACCAGTATGACACCCTCGTGACAATTACCGGAATCGCGATCGCCGTCGGTCTTCTGACCTGCGTCACCTGCGGTTTCACGCTGCTTCGCGCAATCGCGCGCCCGATCGATATGACGGTGCGCCATGTCGAGCGACTCGCTCAGGGTGACATGTCGCAGCAATTGCGCTTCGACAGTGATGACGAAATGGGTCGCCTCGTCAGAAGCGTCGGGCAGATGCAGAAGGACATCGGCACGATGATCGAACAGATCGCGCGCGGCAGCGAGTCGATCGCATCCGCGACCCAGCAGATCTCGGCCGGCAACGCGGACCTGTCGGCGCGCACCGAGACGCAGGCGGCGTCCATCGAGGAAACGGCGGCGAGCATGGAGCAACTCACCAATGCCGTCACGGAGAACGCCGCGCACGCGCGTGAAGCGCGCGAGCTGGCCGACGCGACGAAGGCGACGGCCGGTGCGGGTGCGGACGTGGTGCGTCAGGTCATCGCCGCGATGAGCGAGATTCACGACGGTGCGAAGAGGATGGGCGAGATCATTGGCGTGATCGAAGGCATCGCCTTTCAAACCAACATCCTTGCGTTGAATGCGGCTGTCGAGGCTGCTCGCGCCGGAGAGGAAGGACGTGGCTTTGCCGTCGTCGCTGGCGAGGTGCGCAATCTCGCCCAGCGCTCAGCGACCGCGGCGAAGGAAATCAAGGAGCTCATCGACGCCTCGACGGCCCGCGTCGCGGACGGTTCGCGCCTGGTCGGTCGGGCCGGTGAGACCATGGGCGAAGTACAGACGGCCGTCAGCCGCGTCACGTCGATCATGAGCGACATCGCAACGGCCTCGGCCGAACAGAGCGATGGCATCGAGGAAGTCAATCGGGCGATTACGCAGATGGACCAGATGTCGCAGCAAAATGCCGCGCTGGTCGAGCAGGCAGCCGCCGCGGCCGCGTCCCTGACCGAGCAGACCGGTCTGTTGACGAAGGTGGCGGGTCGATTTCGCTTTGCTTCCCTGTCCTGATGCCGCGCTACGGGCTCGCCTGCCGCTGCTGGCCTTAGCTGCGCGCGTCGCCGGAGGTCGTGGCGTCGGGCTCACCGGCAGGCGCTGCCTCGAGAAAGCCGCGCCCCATCTCAGCCTCGAAGCGCGAAGCGCTGCCCTCCCAGATGATGCGTGCATGTTCGAGCACGTAGACACGGTCCGCCTGCGGCAGCGCAAACCTGACGTTCTGCTCGCCCAGCAGTACGGTAATGGGCGTGGACTTTTGCAGCGAATCCAGCGCTTTCGACAATTGCTCGAGAATCACGGGCGCGAGCCCCAATGTCGGTTCGTCGAGAATCAGCAGCTTCGGCCGGGTCATCAGCGCGCGCGCGATCGCGAGCATTTGCTGCTCGCCGCCGGAAAGCGTGCGCGCGGTTTGGCCCTGGCGCGATTTGAGGATCGGAAAGAGATCGAACAGCCACGACAGCTGTTTGGCGCGCGCCGTATTGGCGAGATGATATCCGCCGAGTTCGAGATTCTCGCGTACCGTCATGTCGCCGAATAGCTCGCGCGTTTCCGGGCATTGCACGAGGCCGGCGCGCGAGATCACGGCACCGCTGCTGCCGCGCAGATCGCGCCCGTCGAAGCGAATCGTCCCCTTGTACGGCACGAGGCCCGAGAGCGCGTTGAAAAGCGTCGTCTTGCCCGCACCGTTCAGACCGACAACCGATACGAACTCGCCCTCGCGCACCTGCAGACTGACGTCGTCGAGTGCGCACGCCTTGTCGTAAAGCACACGCACACCGGTCACCTCGAGGATCGTGGGCCTGGCAATGCCCGCGGCTCCGGTGCGCTGGCGCAACTCCAGCTTGCTGCCCAGATAGACCCGGCGAACTGTCTCGTTCTGCATCACTTGTTCGGCGGTGCCCTCGGCGACATGCTCGCCAAGGTACATCGCGAGCACGCGGTCGGCGAGCGCGGACAGACTTTTGACGTTGTGATCGACCAGCAGCACCGCGCGGCCTTCGGCGCGAAAGCCGCGAATCAGCTCGGAGAACGCCTCCGATTCCGCCACCGTCAGTCCCGCGAACGGCTCGTCCACCAGCACGACCCGCGGGTCGCGCGCAATCGCTTTGGCCATCTCCATGCGGCGCAGATCCGCAAATGGCAGTGTCGCGGGATGCCGATGCATGACGGCGGCAAGACCCACACGCGAGGCAATTTCCTGCGCGCGCTGCTGCACGTGCGGTTCGGCGGCCAGCTTGACGAGCGAATCAGGAAGCAGCGCGAGCTTGATGTGTTCCAGCACCGTCTGCCGATGGAGCGGCCGCGAATGCTGAAACACGATGCCCACGCCCGCGCGCGCGATCCGGTGCGGCGCCCAGCCGGCCATCTCCACGCCATTCACCTTGACCGACCCCGCGTTGGGCCGCTCGATGCCCATGATCAGCTTCATGACGGTGGACTTGCCCGAGCCGTTTGGTCCGATCAGGCCCAGAATCTCGCCGGGCCGGATGTCGAAGCCGATATCCCTGACGGCGACGAGACCGCCGAAGCGCTTGGTCAGTCCGCGTACGGAGAGCAGCGGCGTGTCGTTCATTGGCGCTCCCTCGCACGCAGCAGATTGCCGAGCAGACCGTCTGGAAAGAACAGCAGCGCCGCCAGTGCGACCGCCGCGACGACGAATGTGTTGAGCTGGCCGAGCGGGCGCAGAAACTCGCCGGCGACGATCAGGAAGATCGAGCCGAGCACCGCGCCGAGTATCGTGCGGCGTCCGCCGAGCACAGCCGCGATGATGATCTGTACTCCCACGCTGAGATCCACCACCGTGCTCACGGAGGCCGTGCCCTGGTAGAACACCAGCATCGCGCCGGCCACGCCGGAGAAAACGGCGCTGATGCAAAAGGCCACGAGCTTGTGTCGCGTGACATTGAAACCCAGCGCCTGCGCGCCGGTCGCGTCCTGGCCGCTTGCCTGCAGGATCAGACCGACTGCCGAACGCGACAGGCCGAACAGCAGGACGGCGCAAACGATCAGGAATGCGAGCGCGATCCAGTAGTTATGGCTCGCATCGACCGACATCACGTCCGGCACCATCATGCCGATCTCGCCGCCAGTTATGCCCGCAAAGATCACGATGGCGTTCTGCAGCAGCAGCACGGCCACGAGCGTAACCAGCCCGAAGTAAGGACCCCGCAACCGCAGCGCGGGCACCGCCAGCAGCAGGCCGCCCACCAGCGCGACGCCGCCGCCAGCGAGCACGCAAACGGGTATGGGCAGACCCCATCTGGCGTCGAGGATCGCGGCCGAATAGGCGCCGAGTCCGATCAGGAACGTCGGCCCGAAGTTGACCTCGCCGGCAAAGCCGAACAACAGGTCCCACGACATGGCGAACACGCCGAAGTAATACGCAACCGTGAGCACGCCGAGGATGTAGCCCGAAAGCCACCACGGCAACGTCGCCGCCATCGCGACGAGCGCAACGGCGATCCATGCGCCACGCGAACGGAGAAGAACGGACATGGGGGTACGCTCCATTCGCACTGTTAGCGGCGTCCCAGGAAGCCCTGGGGTCTTACATACACCACGAGCACCAGCAGCAGCAACGCGGGCAGCGGCCGCAGGGTCGGCGCGATCAGATAGGCCGTAACGGTTTCCAGATAACCGACGACATACGCGGCCATCAGCGAACCGGACACGCTGCCGAGCCCGCCCAGCACCACAATGGAGAATGCGCCGGCCGTGAGCTGCCCTGCATTGTTGGTGCTCACGCCGAGGAACGAAGCGAGCAGCACGCCCGCGATACCGGCCAGCACCCCATAGATGCTCCACGCGAGAAGATAGATTCGGGAGAGTTCGAAACCGAGCAGCGTGAGACCACGAGGGTTCATCGAAGCCGCGAGCAGCGCCTTGCCTGCGCGCGTGCGGTTCACGAACAGCCACAACATGGCGATCACGACCCAGCAGACCACCGCGATCATGATTTCGTTGAACGGCACGCGCACGCTGCCGACCATCGCCACACCGCTGATCAGCGGGCGCATCGTCACCGGGTTGTCGGTGAAGAGCCACGCCATGCCCTGCTGGATCATGATGCCCCACAGCAGCGTGCCGGTGAGCACGAAGATTTCCTTCTCTTCGCCGGGAATCGCGGCCGAGCGTTGAATGGGCCGCACCACCATCAGGTAGGTGACGAAGGCCGTCACGAGACCCGCCAACACGCCGAGCAGCGTGCCGAGATAGGTGCCAAGTCCCGCCTCGCCCGCGAGCATCCAGCCCATCAGCGCCGCGACCAGCATCACGCCGCCGTGCGCGAGATTCAAGATGCCGGAGACGCCGAAGATCAACGTGAAACCGATCGCGCCCAGCGCGTAGAGGGAACTGATTGCAAAGCCGTCGACGAGAATCTGCAGTAGCAACATGCCCGGCCTTTCATGTTGGTTAGGGTGTCGATGCGTGCGCTGTCCGGGCCTTCGCTACGCGCGGGTCCGGACAGTCGCGATCGTCGCGCTGCTAGTTCGCGCTTGCCTGCTGCACCTTCATGAAGGTCGGGAATTTGACCACGCCGTTGGCAATCGACCTGGGCCAGATCGCAACCTGCTTGCCGTTTTGCCATTGCAGGTCGATGCCCGTGATATAGCCGGGCCCGTACTTCAGCGCGTGCGTGAACTGATCGCTCTTGCCGTAGAACTGCCAGCGTCCGATCGTCCCCACGTAGTCGGTTTTCTCGAGTGCGTCGACCATCTGGTCCGGATCGGTCGAGCCCTTGTTGCGCTTGATCGCGTCCGCGAGGATGTAGACGAGGTCGTAGCTCGTGAAGCCGCAATACGCCGGAGAAACGCCGAACTTCTTCTGATACTCATCCGTAAAAGGTACCGTTTTCGGCGTGATCGCCACGCCCGGCGCCGCGGCCGAGGCCGTGATCACGCCTTCCGTCGCGCCGTTCGTGTCCTTCCAGAAGCTCGTGGTCGTGGCCTGCGAGCTTTGGCCCGACATCGGGATCGGCACCTGCTGGTCGTGCCATTGCACGGTCGGCTGCACGCCAACGTGGCTGATGCCGGTGGTGATCGTGTCGGGGTGCTTCGCCTCGATCTGGTTGAAGATCGGCGTGAAATCGGAAGTGTCAGGATTGAAGCGGATGTGATCGAGCACCTGAAGTCCCGCTTTGGGCAGGCATTCGAGGTAGCGTTCGTCGAGCGGCTTGGTCCACGCCGCGTCCTCGCTCATGACGACCGTCGTTTTCATCTTGAACTGGCCGACCAGAACGTCGTGTGAGAAGTCGCAGATGGACTGTGCGATGAACGCCGACGTCATCCAGCCGTGGAACGTGTACTTGTAGTGGTCGTAGTCGTCGTGAACGTGCTTCGAAATGTCGTTGCTAGCCGCGCCGGGAGTGATGAAGGGCATCTTCAGGCGTCCCGACCACGGCTCCATCGCGAGCGCCACTTCGCTGATGTAGCTGCCGATCACAGCGACTACCTTGTCCTGAGTCGCCGCGCGCTGGAAGGCGCGCACGCCGTCCGAAGCCGATGAATGGTCGTCGTACGCGACGATCTGGATGGGCCGGCCATCGACGCCACCGCCGCCGTTGATCTGGTCCGCGGCGAGTTGCGCCGCCTTGCTGATCGAAGCGCCCGCCACCGAGGATTCTTCGCTGATCACGCCGATCTTGATCGGCTCTGCCGCCGCATGGGCGCCTGCCGCCAGACCTAGCCCCGCCGCTGCCATCCCCGTCGCGACGACGCAATGAAGGTTTCGCCACACATTGTTCCTGGACATCATGCATCTCCGATTCGAAAGGATCGTTGAGCAACACTTGCCCGCCACATTGCAGCATTTGAAGAATGCGCACACAACAATATTCACGGGCCTCGCAGCGCTCAATCGGTACAAACGATGACCGGGTCCCTACGGATTTCATGGTGCAGAGCGGAAAAAATTTTGCCGCCCGCGCCGCCGGACGCGGTTTGTCCATCGTGAGAGCGATGGCTATGGACCGCGAGATTAGCGGCCTTCATCCTCTCGCTCATTCGTGATCCGAAGCATTGTGGCCGCATCGCTTTGCGGGGTTGGTGCGGCGGTTCAATGGACCAACCCGCGCCATGATCAGCTGAGGGCGGTCGCGGCGCGGAAACGGACCACGCGGCAAGTGTGCCTGCGTGCGGGTCCGAACACTACCCGGCAACCCTGCTTGTTGACACATGTACGTCATGATAGGTTGCTGCAATTCCCGCTGCCGCATCTGGCATCTATTTTTCGCAACGCTGCGCGCGATCAAAAAAAAGCGGGGTGGGTTGCTCTGGACTCATCGTACGCACACGCCTTTCCCCTGGAGGAATTCAAGAGCCATGGCTTCAATGATCCAGCGGACGACCCTGTTCGCCTGCCTGCGCGCGGCTTGCGTCGCGGCTTGCCTGTCCGTCGCCGCCCTTGGTGCCCATGCCGCGGATCTCGTGATCGCGGGCCGGGACGACATCTACGGCCGCGGACTCGCGCAGGCGGTGGACGGCTACAAGAAACAGCACCCGGGCGTCGATATCGAGTTGCTGAAGCTGCCGAACAACGACCTGTATCAGAAACTGAAGCTGTCATTACGCGAAAACACGCGCGCCTATGACCTGGTGATGATGGACGACACCTGGTCCCCCGAATTCATCGCCAACGGATGGCTTCAGCCGCTGCCCGCCACGCTCGCCGATGCCGACATGGTGACGTCCACGATCTCCCTCGGACGCACGTCGACCGGAACCTTGTACGCGATGCCGATCGTCGGCAATGTCGAGATGTTCGCTTATCGCAAGGATCTGCTCGCGAGTCGCGGCCTGCAGCCGCCGCGCAGTTGGGACGACGTGCTGAAGATCGCGCAGACCATCGGCACTGCCGACAAGGACGTCTCGGCTGTCGTGTTTCGCGGCGTGAAGGGTAACCCCGTCGTCACCGGGTTTCTGCCGATCCTTTGGGCCTATGGCGGAGAAGTCGTCGACACCAACGGCAAGGTCACGATCGATTCGCCCGAAGCGCTGGCCGCGCTGAAGATGCTGCTCGCCCTGAAGAAGTGGGCGCCGAAGGACGTCGACGTATATGGCGCCGGTGAAGTGCGAGACGCCCTGCAAGGCGGCACGGCCGCGCAGGCCATCGAAGTGTGGCCCGCCTGGCTGCCCGCGCTCGACGATCCGGCGAAGTCGCGCGTCGTCGGCCAGGTCGCGCTGCAACCGCCGCCCGGTCAGGTCAAAGGGCCGGCGCCGATGCTCGGCATCTGGCAAATGGGTATTGCGAAAGATGCGGCACATGCGAAAGTGGCGGCGGATTTCCTCGCCTATCTGACTTCGTCGGCCACGCAAACACAACTGGCCGTGCTCGGCATTCCGCCGACGCGCAAGAGCGTTTTCGTCAATCCGACGCTCGTCAAGCAGTATCGCTGGTACCCGGACCAGCTGAAGGCGCTCGAAGCGGGCCGTGCGCGGCCTCGCGTGAAAGACTGGCAGCAGATCGAGGCGATTCTCGGCGACGCGTTGCAACTCGCGCTGACGGGGCAGGCCGCGCCCGACGCAGCCTTGCATCAGGCGGCGCAGAAGATCGCCCAGGCCAACGCCGCATTGCAGTGAAAGCGGCGGTGACAGCGCAGACAAGCGTGGGAAAGAGTCGATGAGCGGGTTGCGACGTTATCTGCCGCTGATCGTCCTGATGAGCCCAGCCGCCCTCGTGCTCGGCGTGCTGGCGCTCTACCCGATGGCGCGCGTGCTGATCGATTCGTTTTTCTCGGTGAATTACGCGTCGGGGCATCGCTCGTTCATCGGGCTCGCCAACTATCGATCGGTCATTGCGGACGGCGAGTTCGGCACGAGTTTCGTCAATACGATCCAGTTCATGAGCGTGGCCTCGCTCGCTGAAGTCCTGTTCGGCCTCGCGCTCGCGCTGCTGTTCGTGCGCGGGTTTCCGGGCCGGCGCATCGCCTTGCCGCTCGCCGTGCTGCCGATGATGCTCTCCACGCTCGTGTGCTCCGCCATCTGGCGCAATTGGCTCAATTACCGCGGCTTCCTGAATGCGCTGCTCACGGCGGCAGGTCTGCCGGCGGTGCCCTGGTTATCCGATCCGCACCTCGCGCTCTGGTCGCTGATGTTGGTCGATGTCTGGCAATGGACGCCGATGGCATTCCTGATCATTCTCGCGGGGCTGCAGTCGATTCCGCCGGAAATCGCCGAGGCGGCCCGCACCGACGGCGCGAACGAATGGCAGTGCCTCCGATACATCACGCTGCCGCTCGTTGCACCCCACGTCGCCCTCGCGATGCTGCTGCGCTCGATCGACACCTTCAAGCTGTTCGACAAGGTGTACGCATTGACGGGCGGCGGTCCGGGCAATGCCACGCAAACGCTGTCGACGTACATCTACGACACGGGTTTCCGGTTCTTCAACGTAGGACCCGCCAGCGCGGCTTCGGTACTGATGCTGCTCACGTGCGCGGTGCTGGTCTCGGGATACATATGGAAATCGGCCGTCAAGCGCGACCGTTGATGCCTCTCGCACGCTTGCAGGGTTTCGCGCGACGCTCGTCCGCTGCCGCGGTGCGAGGGCTGTTGCGGATCGCTGCGCTGGCGGTGTTGCTGCTGCCGTGCATATGGATGGCTGGCGCGGCCTTCACGCCGACGCTGGAACGCCTCGCCCATCCGCTCGCGTTGTGGCCTTCGGCGCCCACGTTCGAGCATTTCGCGGCGGTGTGGCAAAGCGGCATGGCCCAGTCGGTGCTGAACTCCGTGTGGGTCGCGCCAGGCGTCACGTTGCTCGCGCTCGCGCTGGCTTTTCCGGCCGCTTATGCCCTCGCGCGGCTTGCGTTTCCCGCGCGCCTCGATCTGCTGTTCCTGCTGCTCGTGCTGGCACTGAAGCTGATGCCGCCGATTACGGTGGCCGTACCGCTGTTCTCGCTGGCCAAGTGGCTCCATCTGCTCGATTCGCTGTTTGGGCTGATACTCGCCTATCAGCTGTACGCCCTGCCGATGGCGATCTGGATGTTGCTGCCGTTCGTGCGCGACGTGCCGATCGAATTCGAGGAGGCCGCGGCGCTCGACGGCGCGAACCTCGCGCAGCGCATCGTCTTCATCGTCGTGCCGCTGTGCGCGCCAGGTCTCGTTGCCACCGCCATCTTCGTGTTCATCATCGCGTGGAACGAGTTTCTGCTGGCGCTGTTGTTCGTCTCGTCGCCGAGTCATTTCACGCTGCCGCTCGCCATGGCGGGTTATGTGACCGAGAACGGCATCGACTGGGGCGAACTGATGAGCGCGGGGCTGATTTCGTCGGTGCCGACGCTTCTGCTCGCGGGCTATGTGCAGCGCTATCTGCTGCAGGGCTTTTCGGGCGGGTTGAAGTAGGGGGCTCCGACTTCACGCCGCCGCTGCAGCAGACGCTTTGCTTATCCAGAGGTTCTCTTGCGCCCTGCCCTGACTGATCACACCGTTTCGCCGGCTGACTGGATGTCGGCCATCGATGGCAGCCGCTTGCTGTCCGCACTGACCTTGCCGGGCAGCCATGACACCTGCGCCTACACGGTCGATGACCGGCTCGCGCGCACGCAGCATGCCACGCTCGACGATCAGTTGCACCATGGCGTGCGGGTCCTCGACATCCGCTGCCGCCATGAGCATGATCGCTTCGCGATTCATCACGGCGGCATCTCGCTGGGTCTGACTTTCGACGATGTGGTGCGGACATGCGCTCAGTTTCTCGCGCTTCACCGCAGCGAATGTATCGTCATGTCCGTCAAGGACGAATGGCCCGCGCGCGACTGCGCCCGCGCGTTTGCCGCGACCTTCGAATGGTATGTGGAAAGACATGCGGAGGTGCGCTGGCGGCTTGCTTCCGGGCGGCCGCGGCTGGAGGCGGTACGCGGGAGCATCGTGCTACTGCGGCGCTTCGCGAGTGAAGAGCCGCTCGGCATCGACCTGACAGTCTGGCCCGACAATGCGACGTTCGAGATCGACGTCGTGCCGACGCCATTCACCATTCAGGACGAGTTTCGCGTGCCGGTGCCGACATCGATCGCTTACAAATGGCGCGCCATCGATTCACTGTTGAACCTCGCCCCCGCTCTGTGCGGCGAGCGGTGGGTCATCAACTTTTGCAGCGGCACGGGGATGGCGGCGGCACCGGTCGTCGTGGCGTGTGGCGATACACGGCATCGCGGCATTCACGAGCAACTTGCGGAGCGACTCGCGGCTCGTCCGGAACCAGGCGGCACAATGATGCTCGACTTTTGCGACTGGCAGGACTGGCGCCTCGTTGATGCGTTGATCGACTGCAACTGGAGCCGATAAGGTTTCGCTGCGGGTATGACGTTGCCCGCGAACGTCAGCGTGGTTCCTTGTTTGCCTGAGGCTGCCGCGGTGGCGGTTTCGATTCTTGTCCGCGTTGCGCCGGTTCACGCGTACAGGCGTCCGGCGGCGTGACATAAGGAACGTCGTCGCGGCAACACGCATAGATCGGAAACCCATACGCGTTCGTGCCGACGATGGTCGTTGGCCCGTGCAGCGGGCACACCGCCTTCATGGCGCCCCCTTGAAACTCATCGATCAATCGCTTCCATCTTACGCTCGCGTGCGAACGGTGTTCCATGTGCGCCTGCATTGCCCTTCGAAACCCGGTCCCGTTCACCGCCGCCGCCACGCATTCGCTATGCGTGCCGCGCCGCAGCGTTCGCCCTTCTCTACAGCACGCGCCGCGGACGAGCGACGCTGCCTGGGCAGCCGCCCCCTCGTGCAGCGAGCCGGCCGGGCCCAGGCGGGAGTGTCTGACAGGGTCGGCTGAATTGTCCTTTTCTTGCATAATATGCAACGATGCATCCGGTGGTGCTCACTGCAGTGTCCTGTCATTTCGGCCATTTTCTTGACATTGTTGGGGTGCTCTGCGAAGCAATCGGGGAGCGCACTCATCATCGCTGGCCATTCGCGTCCTTCGTTCGGACGTTCAAACGTCGACTTAGCTCGACTACGCCCCTGACAGCCGACCTTTCTGGATAGGGTATTCACCTAGCCCTTCTTCTCAAAAATTTAACATTTCGAAGTTAGAATTAACCTTCTAAATTCGATTGTTATGTCATTTCATGATAGTTGAAATAGAGGGCGAAGCATCTGGTCAGTGGCACGGCAGGACTGACGAGGGTTATGGCCAACCGGTCGGCCGCGACCCGATGATGGACACCGTGTCGTCATTCGACTGTTGAATACCGACGATCAGAAGTGCGATCCGGGCCGAACTGGTTTTGTGGTGTTTATTTAGTCTTACTTATAACACTTTTGCTCCGGAATCCTCTGCGACCGACATTCAGCACATTCATTGCGCATGTCGTCTCCGGGGCAAGCGGGTTCGAATTCAAAATTCAGGGAGAAGCAATGAAAGACCTTTCGTCCGAAGTTTTGCTGAAATTCTGCCGAACGAATGCGTCGATTTTTCTTTCGCTCGCCAGCGAAGCGTTTGAAGGGCACAGAAACTCGCCGCCCTGAACCGGCAGGCGAGAAACACCATTCGGGGCATCTGGAATCTTTGAGCAGTGCGCCGGCGCGGCATATCGCCGCGAGCTGACGCACCCGGCTCCATTCGCGCAATACCACAAGCCTGTAAAAACCCGCGCAGTTCAATCAATGCCGCAGCCGTTCCTCCCTCGACGCTGGAGGCGGCAGCGCATTGTGGCAAAGCGATGGCGGGTATGCGAGACGGCCATTGGGTATTCACGATCCTCGCAGACGTTACGATCACGGATGGAAAGGATGACGAAACGAATCGTAGTAGTAACGGGCGGCATGGGCGGCCTTGGAGAAGCGATCAGTACGAAACTGCACGACGTAGGGTATGCGGTGGTAGTCACGCACTCGCCGAACAACACCGGTGCGGACAAATGGCTGGCTGACATGGAAACTCAGGGCCGGAGCTTCCGCGCTTACCCGGTCGATGTGGCCGACTACGACTCATGCCAGCGTTGCGCGGACAAGATTCGGGCGGAGGTCGGCCCGGTCGACATCCTGGTCAACAACGCGGGGATCACCCAGGACATGACTCTCAGGAAGATGGACAAGGTGAACTGGGATGCGGTCATTCGCACGAACCTCGATTCGGTCTTCAACATGACCAAGCCGCTGTGCGAAGAGATGGTCGCACGAGGCTGGGGGCGCATCGTCAATATTTCGTCTGTCAACGGTTCAAAAGGCTCGGTCGGCCAGACCAACTACGCCGCGGCCAAGGCCGGCATGCACGGCTTCACCAAGTCGCTAGCACTGGAAGTGGCACGCAAAGGGGTCACCGTCAACACGATTTCGCCGGGCTACCTGGCCACCAGGATGGTCACCGCGATTCCACAGGAGATCCTCGATACGAAGGTCCTGCCGCATATCCCAATGGGCCGTCTCGGCAAGCCCGAGGAAGTCGCGGCGCTCGTGCTCTATCTCTGCTCGGACGATGCCGGCTTCGTGACCGGCTCCAATATCGCGATCAACGGCGGCCAGCACATGCAGTAACGCGACACACCGCGCCGGTACGCCCCGGAACATCGGACGAAACGGCGTGAACCATTCACGCAACACCGCTGTGCTTCCATGAGAGGAACGTGTCATGAGTGAGACCTGGATGGGCCTGATTATTGGGGGCTCGTCCCTCGGCATCGCAATGCTGATGGTGATTGATCACTATCGCCGTGAGCGCAGACGGGCACGACTGCTACGACATCTGGATCAACATGAGTGGTGGCATCAACCGCGCGGGCGAATGTAGGTGCATCGTTCGTGCCAGTAACAAATCAGATACATCGAGAGGGCTGAAGAATGACACCGGAAACCACCGGACAACTAAAGGCCACAGGCCATCAGATTACGGTTCGTGCGAGGCGCGGCTGCATGCGGGTCGCCGCAGTGTGGCAGGTATTGATGCCGGTCGCGGATGCCATCGAGGACGTACGGATTACGAGCAACCGTAAACGTGACGTCGAAGACATGACGATCGCGTTTGCCGACAGGCTCTCCGGATCGCTGCACACCGTTCTCAGGCAGTTCGAGACGATGCCGTGGGTGGCCGCCGCGGAGCTTTGCTGAACGCCGGGGCCGTGCCGCTTGCAATGGGTCGCGTCGCCACGCGACCCCGCGCGCGTCATGCTACCTGGCCCGCCAGGTAGCTGGCGGGTGCGCGCCGCGCATGGATTGTTTGGCACGAACCGGCCAATTGAAGTCGGACGTATACGACCGGACCCAGCCGCTCACCGCCTGAGAGAAGTGGATGAAAACAACAATCAAGAAAGGGCCTCCGGACAGGGAGAGCCCCTATACACCCCTGACCGCTGGAGATGCGATTTCCCATCTCGAACGGATCCTGTCCTCCGATGGCGCGGATTCGTTGTTCAGCCGGACCTACTGGCGCGCGCGTGTTCAGCAGGTGAGCGCTACTCAAGGACTGACTCCGCAGCAGCAGGCAAGGCTCGTGAAGTTGCTCGAGTCGCTCCCGCCCCCGGTCCCGAGCGAAGAATCGTGCTAGGGCCTGTTCACTTTTCGACCTCGCTACATCGTGGAGATTCGGGCGCAACTCGATTGGCAGGCGGCCGCCGGCTCGGACAGCCAATCGCCAAGCCGCGGACGTACGCGGTCCGCGATGGATCAGAGCTGATCGTCGACATCCAGCAGCCGATCCTCCACATGCAGGTCTTCGGCGCACTCTCCCCGCAAGGGCAACTCACCGCCTTCCGCTCGGAGTCGATCGCGGACCATTTGGCAGAGGCGTTCGCGCACGAGGATACGTTGTGCCGTGTCCATCTGCGCGTAACGCTGAATCTGCGAATCCGAAAAGTGGAGTGTGAGCACGCATCGCGCATCCAGCGTCGTGTCGCCATGTGACTCGACGACCCAGGAGGCCTGGATGAAGAACGTCCGGCCGTCGTCGTAGCTGCTGATCGCGGGCGCCTTCGGCGACTCGAATAGCGTGGAAAGAGCCAGTTCGATTTCTTCGACGCGCTGGTTCAGATCGATGTCTTTCATTGAAAGTCCTCCTTGTGGTCGAGGGCCCGGTTGCGTGGCATCGGGCGTCGTCGTGACCGCGGGTTCGCTCGACGCTCTGCCCGAGTCACCAGCTGGCACGACGGCGCTCGCGGGTCCGCACTATGCGTGCCGGCTTTGCGCCTGGCCCCGCCGAATTGATGAATCGATGAATACGCGAGCAAGAACTGTGTCCGGCTGCCTCTGGCCGCCCAATGAAGAGGCAGCGTGCTTCGGCTGAAGCCGTCGAAATCGCTGGCGCGTCCCGAAGTGGGCGCGCGGCTCGTGAAGCAAAGCGCGGACTACGACCGTGCCGTCGAACAGATCGTCGGGTTGCAAGCCGAAGGCCTCCGTAGTCAGGCTATCCAAACCCTGAACGAGGAGCTGCTGACGATCTACATCGGTTACACGGCGACACTCGAGGACATCAACCAGTTTCAGGTCACCGGGACAACGAAGGCCACCGCCGCCATCACGGACATCGCCCAGAAGAGCTGTTTGATATTGGCCTGCCTGGGCGCGGCGGTCCTTGCCATGAGCGTTGGTTTCGGCTGGGTGATCACACGCAGCATCACACGCCCGCTCGCGGAAGCCTCGCTGACGGTCGAAGAGAACCTGACGTCGATCGCCGTGTCCGGTCCGTGGGATCTGGCTCGCATCTACCGGATGTTCCCGCGCCTGCAGGAGCGCCGCGCCAATATGGGCAACCAGCTCTCCGGCGGCGAGCAGCAGATGTTGGCCATCGGCCGCGCGCTGATGCTCAATCCCAAGGTGCTGCTGCTCGACGAGCCGCTCGAGGGCCTCGCGCCGATTATCGTGCAGGACTTGATGCGCATCCTCTCGGAGATCATCCGCGAAGGCCTCTCAGTGATTCTGGTCGAGCAGAACGCGCGCAAGGCGCTGGGCATCACGCACAACGCCGTGGTGCTCGAGCGCGGCTCGGTCGTTCATTCGAGTACGGCGGCCGAGTTGCTGGCCCAGGATCACAAGATCGATACCTTGCTGGCCGGGAAAACCAGCGTGCACGCCGGAGCACTGCCGCCAACCGGGCTACGCCGCGAAAGTCGCTACCGCCCTGTTGAACGCATCCGGTCTCGCGACATTCATCCCATGCGACGCACCGTCGATCGTTTCGCGTTCGGCAAACCCGATCCACCGTTCGAGCTTGTCGACCGTATTGCGGAACATACGGGGACTTTTCTGGCCGTCGATCAACAACGTACGGCACTTGATATCGCGCGCGGCTTCCGGCGTATAGGCGGGAAGCGGATCGAGCAACTGCTTTGGCAGCGTGAGCGCGTTGTCGAGCGCCATACGACGAAAGCTCTCCGGGCTTTTGTTCCAGAACCCCGGCATGCTCACCGAGTCGACGAACATCGACAAGCCGGCGTCGAACTCGCCCCGCTCGATCAGTTCCGCGACCCGTGCGCGCAACACGTTGGTCGCCGGCGGCATGAACGCGGGCTGCCCCCTCGGTTCGGTTTGCAGCGGGCCGCCGGGATCGGCTAGCGTCAGCGTTTTCACGAGGCGCGGAAATTCGCGCGCGAGATGGAAAGCCACGCACCCACCCCGCGAGTGACCGACCAGATGAACGGGAGCAAGGTCGAGCGCCGTGATGAATCCGGCAATTTCCTCGACGTGCGCCTCCCAACTGAAGTCGCTGTGTCCAAATGCATCGATCTCGGGCCAGTAATGGCTCAAGCTCGGCGCGAAGCAGCGAAACCGGCCCGACAGGGAGGCCATCTGGGCGTCCCAATAGCGATAGTCGCAAAGCGAGCCGTGCACGAACACCATCGGCTCGCCGCGCCCGGACTCGACATACGGTATCGCAAGACTCGATGCGGTGGTCACAAACGATGGCGCGGACGCGCCAAAGGCCGAGGCCAGAATCGATGGGCTGGTACGTGCATTCATCACAGGGCTCCTTTGGCGCCACTATCGAGGGTGTGCTCGCAAAAGAAAATCGCATAATATTGATGGAATCGATCTACTTTTCTGATATCAACCATCATGGCAACGGAAATGAAAGCGCTTGATCTGGACGTGCTGTCCATGATCATCGCGGTCGCGGACGCCGGCACGATCAGTCGCGCGGCGCAGGTCGTGCATCGTTCGCAATCGGCGGTGAGCATGCAGATCAAGACGCTCGAGACGGCGCTCGGCAAGGCGCTTTTCGTGCGCAAGCCTCGCAGCGTGGTGCCGACGCAGGACGGCGAAATGCTGTTGACCTACGCGCGACGGATGGTCGCCCTGCGCGACGAAGCGTGGGCAGCGGTGGTACGGCCCGACGTGACCGGACGCGTGGTGATCGGCGTGCCTGACGACTATGCGACGTCACTGTTCCCGCCGATCCTCAAGAAATTTTCGGCGACCTATCCGAAGGTGGAGATTCAGGTAGTGGGCCTGCCAAGCGTCGCTCTCGAGCCCATGTTGAAGGACGGCACGGTCGATCTCGTCTGCGCGACGCGCGTGAAAGGATTGCACGGCGAGTTCCTGCGTCACGAACCGATGGTCTGGGCCGCCGCGCCAGGCGCGACCGAGATCTGGCGTGAAAGGCCCTTGCCCATCGCCGTGTTTTTGCCCGGCAGCGTCGCGCGGGAGAAAGCCATCCGGAGCCTGGAGCGCGCGCGCATCACCTATCGAACCTCGTATGAAAGTCCGAGTCTGCTGGGTCTGCTGACGATGGCCGAGGCCGGACTCGCGGTGACTCCTTTGGCCAAGTGCGCGGTACCGGCTCACTTCTCGCTGCTGGGAACCGCGAACGGCCTGCCGGAAATCGGCACGCTTGAAGTCGTGCTGGCGCGAAGTGCCGCTTCGAAACGGCCTGTGTGCGATTTTCTCGCGGAACGCATTCTCGCCGACCTGAAGAATTAACCCGCAGATCGACGGTTGCGGGCGTCATGCGGACCGGCCGTCCAAATACGGCCGGACGATTCAGGCCAGCAATCAGCACTTGTGACGGATGCCGACCACCGCCGAAAAACGTGGCCGTGCCAACGATCTCAGGACGACTCCCCTTCCCGAACTCCACGCGACGCGCACATCCGCCACGACGCCTTCGGCGCAGCGACGGTTTGCGCAACGTCGCGCCACCAGCGTTCGCCGCGATGCACCGCGGTCAGATCGAGCCGCTCGCCCATGCGCGGTGTCGACAGCGCGACGCCGCGCGCGAGCGCCAGCCCCGTCACCCTTTCGAACGGCTCCTGCCAGCGATGCATCGCGAGGTCGAAGGTGCCGTTATGGATCGGCACGAGCCAGCGGCCGCGCAGGTCGATATGCGCCTGCACGGTTTCTTCGGGCTGCATATGGACGTATGGCCACATCGCGTCGTACGCGCCGGTCTCGATCAACGTGACGTCGAATGGTCCGAGGCGCTCGCCGATCGCGCTGAAACCCTCGAAGTAACCGGTGTCGCCGCTGAAAAACACGCGCAAATCGTGATCGACGATCACCCACGACGCCCACAACGTCCGGTTGCCGTCGAACAGGCTGCGCCCGGAGAAGTGCTGCGCGGGCGTCGCGGTGAACTCGATGCCCTCGAGCTCCGTGCCCTGCCACCAGTCGAACTGCCGAACCTTTGCCGCGTCGATACCCCATTCGATGAGCCGGTCGCCGACCCCAAGCGGCGTCAAAAACACCTCGGTACGCTGCGCCAGTATCAGCACGGTTTCGCGGTCGAGATGGTCGTAGTGATCGTGCGACAGGATCACGCCGCGCAGCGGCGGCAAATCGTGGAGTGAGATCGGCGGCGCATGAAAGCGCTTCGGACCGAGATTGCGGAACGGAGACGCCCGCTCGGCGAACACGGGATCGGTCAGCCAGAACTTGCCGCGCAACTTCAGCAGCATCGTCGAATGACCGAGCCGGTACAGGCTGCGGTCGGGCGCCGCGTCGAGTTGCGCGCGCGTCAGCGTTTCGACCGGTAACGCGTCGGCCGGCACGGTGCCGCGCGGCTTGTTGAACAGCACCGTCCACGCGAGGCCGAGCGTTTTGCGCAGGCTTTCCGCCGGACGCGGCTTGACGTTGCGAAAGCGCTCGCCGTCATGCTGCGGCGAGAGGCTGAACCTCGCGCGGCTGCGTTGTGCGGCGTTCACGCCGAGCATTCGGCGGACCAGGGCGGGAAGCGACGTCATGAAGTTGACCTTCCGAAGAAAATGTACACTCGGCAGTGTAGATTATCTCAAAGAAAAGTAAACTGCTCAGTGTAAAATCGTTGGATGGAATCCTGTGCCCGCCCCCAACGTCTGACTGACCGAAAGCGCGTCGCGATCGTCGCTGCCGCGATCGAGGAATTCCTCGCGGCCGGCTACGACGCTACCAGCATGGACCGTATCGCCGCCCGCGCGAACGTCTCGAAGCGCACGGTCTATAACCATTTCCCGAGCAAGGAAGCACTTTTCGCGGCGATTCTCCATCAGCTGTGGGACGCGAGCCATGACGGCGATGCACCCTCTTATCGTGCTGACCAACCGTTGCGCGCGCAGTTGCTCGATCTGCTGAAGCGCAAGCTGCGGCTGCTTCACGACGAGTCCTTTTTGTCGCTTGCCCGGGTGGCGATCGCGGCTGGCATACATTCACCGGAGCGCGCGCGGGACATGGTCGCTCGCATGGGGGAACGCGAGGAGGATCTGACGGCGTGGGTCCGGGCGGCCGCCGCGGACGGCCGCATCAAGACCGATGACCCCGTCTTCGCGGCACTGCAGTTGCAGGGGCTCGTGAAGGCTTTTGCCTTCTGGCCGCAAGTGGCGATGGGGCAAGTGCCGCTCGATGCCAAGGAGCAGAAGCGCATCGCGGAGGCGGCGGCGGATATGTTTCTCGCGCGGTATGCGTGAGTCGGTTTGCCGGGTTGGGGCGTCACGTCGATGGCGTCCCGACGAGCCTACGCGTAGCAATCGCTGTGGCTGTACCCGACAGGGCAAGAAGTTCTTTGCTCGAAGACGGAGGGGCACGCAGCAACTTTCCGGGAAGCGGCGCCGCGAGAGCGAACTCTTTCTTTTTCGCAAACGTTTGCCGCCAGGTATCAAGTCTCAGCATCCCAAGCCGAAAACGCGTACATCGCTACGAAACTTTGGAGACCCCGACGTGACGCGCGTTGTGCTCTTACTTGCCGTAATGTTTGTAACAGGCTGCGCACAACTGCAGCAGCCCAATACGGCTCAAGCCGAGAAACCTGCGGTGTCGGACGTCATCATGAAGTTCGACATTCCCGCCGATGCACTCGGCGCGCGCGATCCGCAACTGACTACGGTCCTCGCCAAGGCGGGTGCGCTCGCTGCCGCGCAAAAGCAGCCCACTGTGATCCGCGTAACGGCGCTGGGCCAGGACTTCAAGTACATCAACCAGGCGATCTGGCGGGGCGTGCCGCAGCAGGGGCTCAAACCCACGCTCGAAAACCTTACGACCGGCGCGAACCAGACGTACAGCGTCTCGATCCAGCCGCTGCATGCGGGGAGCTGACACGATGCGCCTGATTGCTTTCGCCGCGGCATCGCTATGCTTAAGTTCGGCCACCTGGGCGGGCCAGCCCGCTGCCAGCGCGCCTGCAACTGCGGCCAGCACTGCCACCGCTGCCACCACAGCCTCTGCGGACAAGGTCTACCCGCCGCTGCCCACGCTCGCCATGCTGCCGCCCTCGACCGGCGACGACGACGACCTTTCCGCGCCGCGCTCGACGTCGCACAACAAGAAGAAGACGCACCAGCACGATTGCCGCTGCGCGATGCCGACGCCGCGCCTCGTCGTCTCCGATGCGTCGCGCACCTATCTCAAGGACATCGAGCGGCAGCTCGATTCCGCGCTGGCGCAGTAAAGCAGGGCCTGGAGCTCCGACCCGTGGACCAGCACAAGACCAACGCCTTCCGCCCTTTGCGGTCGTGGGCCATATGCGCCTGGGCGGCGCTGCTGGCGCTCGGCAATTCGGCCGCGCAAGCGGCCCCGTCCGCCGACGATTGCTTCGACAAGGCCGGCGCTTACCAGGGTGTCAATCCGCACGTGCTGCGCGCCGTGGCATGGCGCGAATCGAAAGGCGACGCGACCGCCATCAACCGCAACGCCAACGGTTCGATCGACGTGGGCCAATTGCAGATCAATTCGATCCACTTTCCGGAACTCGAGAGCCGGGGCATTCCGCACCGCGCGCTCACGGACCCGTGCGTGAATATCTTCGTGGCCGCCTGGCTGCTCAAGCAGAAGATGGTGCGATACGGCAACACATGGCGCGCAATCGGAGCGTATCACTCGGAATCGCCGCACGAGCGCGACGCCTACGCGCGCAGCATCCAGGCGATTCTCGTGAGCTGGGGGCTGTTGCAGCCGGAGCGGTGAGGTCTAGGCGCAGGCCTGTCGGGGCAAAGCCGCCATGCCCGACCTGACGAAGCAGGCAAACGCAACCCGCTCCGCTAACTGCTCGTCGATGCAAGCTCCATTCGCTTGCGCTGCAGAAACCGACGCACGGCCGGATCACGCTCAAGGCCGATTGCCAGATCGTACGCGTCGAGTGCTTGCGCAGCCGCGCCGGCGCGCGCGAGCAGATTGGCGCGTGCGGCCCAGTAGGGCTGGTAGTCGGCCAGCCGCGGGTCGTCCGCATACGGCGCAAGTGCGTCGAGCGCCGCCTGCGGGCCGTCGCGTTCGGCCACGGCAAGCGCACGGTTCACGGCGACCACCGGCGACGCCACAATGGCGAACAGCCCATCGTAGATCTGCACGATTTCGTCCCAGTTCGGGCGACGCGTCCGGCAGCGATCCACATGCGCCGACTGCAGCGCGGCCTCGAGCTGAAAGCGCCCGATTGCGTTGAGCGCGTTCGCGCGCCGCAGCAGTGCGTTCGCCGCGTCGATCATCGGCGCGTTCCACGTTGCAGGGTCCTGGGCCGACAGCGGCACGTAGTCGCCAGCCGCATCGCGTCGCGCATCACGTCGCGCCTGTGCAAACAGCATCAGCGCGAGCAGGCCCAACGTCTCCGGTTCGTCGGGAAGCAACTCGACGAGCAGTTGCGCGAGATACAGCGCCTCGTCCGCGAGGTCGCGTCGCTCGGTATCCCCGCCGACCGGGTCCGTCCAACCTTCCGCATACGCCGCATAGACCGCTTCGAGCACCGCGTCGAGCCGGCCCGGCAGCTCCTCGCGCTCGGGCACGCTGAACGGAATGCCCGCTTCGCGGATCTTGGTCTTCGCCCGCACGAGACGTTTGCTCATCGCGGCGGGCGACATCAGGAACGCCGACGCAATCGTCTTCGCTTCCAGCCCCAACACCACTTGCAGCATCAGCGGCGTCCGAATCGCGGCCTCTAGCGCAGGGTGCGTGCACGCGAACAGCAGCGCAAGCCGCCGGTCGGGCAACGCGCCTGCCTCACTCTCGTCGATCTCGTCGGCGAGGATCATCAGCTGGTTCGCCACGTCGTCGCCGACCTGGCGGCGACGCGCGCCGTCGATCGCCCGGCGGCGCGCAACCGTCATCAGCCACGCTTCAGGACTCGCGGGACAGCCGTGCTCCGGCCAGTCCGCGAGCGCGGCCGCGAATGCGTCGGCGAGCGCGTCCTCGGCTGCGGCGACGTCGCGCGTGCGCATTGCCAGCAGCGCGACGAGCTTGCCGTAGCTGCGGCGAGCGACCGCCTCGGCAATCGAACGCGCGGCGCCGTCATCGCCAGGGGCGCCGCCGGACGCACTCATGCAGTGGGTGCCTCGTAAGGGGCGGTCCAGACCGGGCGCACCTCCATGACGCCGTGCGCCGCGCCGGGACAACGCGACGCCCACGACATCGCCGCGTCGAGGTTCGGCACGTCGATCAGGTAGTAGCCGGCGAGTTGCTCCTTCGAATCGGAATACGGTCCATCGAGCACCTGCGGCTTGCCGTCGACGAGCCGCACCGTGGTAGCCGTGTTCGTGTGTTGCAGCCGGTTGGCCCCCACCAGAGCCCCCGCTTTCTTCAACGATTCGGTGTACGCGTGATAGGCGGCAACGCCTTGCTGCCGCTCGCTGTCGGTCATCTTGTTCCAGCCGTTTTCTTCCGAGTAGATCATCAACAGGTATTCCATTTGAGCCTCCGTCATGGGGTTGAGGCGGATGAATTGCATCGGCCGCCATCACAATGACGCGCGGGCCGCATGCTGACGGACAGGGGGGCGTCAAAAAAATCGCGGACGACCACCTGGGACCCACGCCGCATTGGAAAAAGACGCTTGGATCGCAGCCGGTTCGACCGTGTTTCGCCAAGCATTGTCGGACGGGCCAAGTGCCTTGTCGACCGGGGATTGGCTGCGGCGCGGTAAGGCCGGACCGCGATCCCTGTTCGGCATGATCCGGTGTCGGCGGAATACTCGCTAGGTCCTGACCGGGACAAAGGCCGGACCGGGATCAGACGTGAGAATTTCCGAAACGAAATCGATAAATGCGCGGGTCTTGGTCGGCAACCGTCGCCCGGCAGGATGAACGGCGTGGATGGGCATCGGCGCCGGCGCGAAATCCGGCAACAGGCTGACGACCGCACCGCTCGCGATCTCCGGCGCAAAGAGCCACGCCGGCGCTTGAACCAGTCCCATATGGGCGAGCACGGCAGCGCGAATCTGTTCCGCGTCGCCGGTGTGAAAATTGCCGGACGGAACGTGCAAGCCGGGACCGTCGACGTTTTCGAAGCGCCACGCCCGCGGCTCGCGAAGCGGCGCGAAAACGACGCAGGCATGTCGGGCGAGATCCTGTGGCCGTTCGGGGCGCCCGTGTTTTTCGAGGTAATCCGGCGTTGCGACGACAACGACTGGGCTCGATGCCAGCTGCCTTGCAATCATCGAAGAGTCGGCAAGCCGCCCGCTTTTGATCGAAAGGTCGAAACCCTCCTCGACCAGATTGACGGTTCGCTCCGTTGCCGACAGGTCCACGGACACGTTCGGATACCTGGCGAAAAATGCCGGCAGGCGCGGCACCACATACAGCCGGCCAAAAACCGGCGCCACGGTGACCCGGACCATCCCGGCTGGCGAAACCTGACCGCGCCCGACGGACGATTCGAGCTCCGTGAAATCGCCAATGATGCGCAAACCCGCTTCATAGACCGATTGTCCTGTCTCGGTCAGCGTCATGCTGCGCGACGTGCGCCTGACCAGTTGCGCGCCAAGATGGCGTTCGAGCGACGCGATCTGCTTGCTGACGGCGGGCTGGCCCACGCCTATTTCGCGCGCCGCCGCAGCGAAACTCCCGCTCTCGACGATGCGGACGAAAAGTTTGAGTGCATCCAGACGGTCCACTCCTTGCCTCCCAAAACTTCCAGAATGGAATTGATTGTATTCCGTTCGGCCTTCTTCTGGACGCTGGGCGGAATCGATATCGTCTGCCCATCGACCACCACTAACAAAGGAGCAAATGATGAGCGTCGTACAGCAGACCAACCTGATCGAGATGCGGCACCCCTTGCGTGACGACGACCGCGAGGCGGCGATATCGGTGCTCGACCGTACTCAGCGACTCTTTGCGGAATTCGGCGGAGCCTCGCGTGAGGCCTACGACGCGATGACGGCGCAAACGCCTATAGCGGATGGCGTCGATCTTGAAAGAGTCGAGAGCGCCGACGTAAAGGGTTGGTGGATTCGACCCGAATCCGCCGTGGCCGGCCGCGCGATCCTCTTTCTGCACGGAGGCGCGTTCGTACTCGGGTCTGCCACCGCTTATCGCGGCCTGGCGAGTCAGATCGCCGTGCGTGCCGGCATCGACACCTTCGTTCTCGACTATCCGCTTGCGCCCGAGCATCCGTTTCCCGCCGCATACGATGCCGTGATCGAAGCGTTGCGGTGGATGGCACGGTCAGGCATTCGCGACATCGCGCCGGTTGGCGACTCGGCAGGCGGCGGGCTCGCGCTTGCGGCGCTGGGCGCTGACGGAGGCCGGTCGATGAACGTTACTTGTGTGGCCACTTTTTCGCCGTGGCTCGATCTTGCGTTGACGGGCCCGTCGTCGCGCAGTGAGGAGACCCGCGACCCGGTCTTGACGCGGCCCATACTCGCCGATGCCGCCGCCGCGTACCTTGGGTCAGCCGATCCCGCGGACCGACGCGCGTCGCCGCTGTACCACGTTCCCGCACATCTGCCGCCGATCGCCATTCAGGTCGGTACGGATGAACTGCTGCTCGACGACGCCCGGCGCTACGCGGCTGCCGCTGCGCAGCGGGGAAACACGGTGCAGTTGGAAATCTACGAGGGACTCCATCACGTGTTCCAGCGCTCGACCGACGAGCTTGCAAGCGCCCGATACGCGTTGGACCAGGTCGCGGGGTTTGTCTTGCGATGCGGATCGGCTATCGCCAGTCCCTGAGCTCGGACCTCGACTCGAACGCCGCAAAAAAATGGCGCCGCAGGCATTCAGCCCACGGCGCCATTTCGTGGCGCTACGACGCGAACCACACGCCGTAGTCCGACAGCACACTTACATCGTCACCGCGTCGGCGACTTCCTTGAAGTCCTCGATCTGGTCGAAGTTCATGTATTGATAGATCTTGTCGCCGTTAGCGTTGAGCACGCTCATGTCGGCCATGTACTCTTCCTTGGTCGGGATCTTGCCGAGGCGTGAGCAGATCGCCGCCAGTTCCGCCGAGCCGAGGTACACGTTCGTGTTCTTGCCGAGGCGGTTCGGGAAGTTACGGGTCGACGTCGACATGACCGTCGCGCCTTCGCGCACCTGCGCCTGATTGCCCATGCACAGCGAGCAGCCCGGCATTTCGGTACGCGCACCAGCCGTGCCGAAGACGCCGTAATGGCCTTCCTCGGTCAGCTGCTTCTGGTCCATCTTGGTCGGCGGGGCCACCCACAGCTTGACCGGAATGTCGCGCTTACCTTCCAGCAGCTTCGACGCGGCGCGGAAGTGACCGATGTTGGTCATGCACGAGCCGATGAACACTTCGTCGATCTTCGCGCCGGCTACGTCGGACAGCGTCTTCACGTCGTCCGGATCGTTCGGGCAGGCCACGATCGGCTCGTGGATGTCGGCGAGATCGATCTCGATGACGGCTGCGTATTCGGCGTCGGCATCCGGCGACAGCAGTTGCGGGTCGGCCAGCCACTGCTCCATCGCCTTGATGCGGCGCTGCAGGCTGCGCGGATCCTGGTAGCCCTGGGCGATCATCCACTTCAGCAGCGTGACGTTGCTGTTCAGGTATTCGACGATCGGTTCCTTGTTCAGGTGCACCGTGCAACCGGCGGCCGAGCGCTCGGCGGAAGCATCCGACAGTTCGAACGCTTGCTCGACCTTCAGATCGGGCAGCCCTTCGATTTCGAGAATGCGGCCGGAGAAGATGTTCTTCTTGCCTTGCTTGGCAACCGTCAGCGTGCCTTGCTTGATCGCGTACAGCGGGATTGCGTTGACGAGGTCACGCAGGGTCACGCCCGGCTGCATCTTGCCCTTGAAGCGGACCAGCACCGATTCCGGCATGTCCAGCGGCATCGTGCCGGTGGCGGCCGCGAAGGCGACCAGACCCGAACCGGCCGGGAAGCTGATGCCGATCGGGAAGCGCGTGTGCGAGTCGCCGCCGGTGCCCACGGTGTCGGGCAACAGCATGCGGTTCAGCCACGAGTGGATCACGCCGTCGCCCGGGCGCAGCGCGATGCCGCCACGGTTGCTGATGAAGTTCGGCAGCGTCTGGTGGGTCTTGACGTCCACCGGCTTCGGATAAGCGGCGGTGTGGCAGAACGACTGCATGACGAGATCGGCCGAGAAGCCGAGGCACGCCAGGTCCTTCAGTTCGTCGCGGGTCATCGGGCCCGTGGTGTCCTGCGAGCCGACCGAGGTCATCTTCGGTTCGCAGTACGTGCCCGGACGGACGCCCTGGCCTTCCGGCAGACCGCAAGCGCGGCCGACCATCTTCTGCGCCAGCGAGAAGCCCTTGCCGCTGTTGGCGGGCTGCTGCGGCAGGCGGAACAGCGTCGACGGGGCGAGGCCCAGCGCTTCGCGTGCCTTGGCGGTCAGGCCGCGGCCGATGATCAGCGGAATGCGGCCGCCGGCGCGCACTTCATCGAACAGCACGTCGGACTTGACCTGGAACTCGGCGATCACTGCGCCGTTCTTCAGGGCTTTGCCTTCGTACGGGCGCAGTTCGACCACGTCGCCCATTTCCATCTGCGACACGTCGAGTTCGATCGGCAGAGCGCCGGCGTCTTCCATCGTGTTGTAGAAGATCGGGGCGATCTTGCCGCCGAGGCACACGCCGCCGAAGCGCTTGTTCGGGATGAACGGGATGTCTTCGCCCGTGAACCACAGCACCGAGTTGGTGGCCGACTTGCGCGAGGAGCCGGTGCCGACCACGTCGCCCACGTACGCGACCAGGTGGCCCTTTTCCTTCAGCGACTCGATGAACTTGACCGGGCCGCGCTTGCCGTCCTCTTCCGGGGTGATACCGGGACGCGCGTTCTTCAGCATTGCCAGTGCGTGCAGCGGGATGTCCGGACGGGTGGTCGCATCCGGGGCCGGCGACAGGTCGTCGGTATTGGTTTCGCCCGTCACCTTGAAGACGGTGATGGTCAGGCTTTGCGGCACTTCCGGACGGCTCGTGAACCATTCGGCGTCGGCCCAGCTCTGCATCACGGCCTTCGCATTGGCGTTGCCCTTGTCGGCCAGTTCCTTGACGTCGTGGAACTGGTCGAACATCAGCAGGGTTTTCTTCAGCGCGTCGGCGGCCACGGTGCCCACTTCGGCGTCGGACAGCAGTTCGATCAGCGGCTGGATGTTGTAGCCGCCCAGCATCGTGCCGAGCAGTTCGGTGGCACGGGCGCGCGAGATCAGCGCGCAGGCGGTCTGGCCGTTGGCCACGGCGGCGAGGAAGCCTGCCTTCACGCGGGCGGCTTCGTCCACACCGGCGGGCACGCGGTTGGTGATCAGGTCGAGCAGCGTCTGCTCTTCGCCAGCGGGCGGGTTCGTCAGGAGTTCGACCAGCTCGGCGGTCTGCTGAGCCGTCAGCGGCAGGGGAGGAATACCGAGCGCGGCGCGTGCGGCCACGTGAGCACGAAAATTTTCAAGCATGGGGGACCTGCTGGTATTTGCGTTTCAGGGAAAGGCTTTTAAGGCACTCCAAGCTGTGCCGGGCACTGCTTCGATCGCGATTTTAATTGCAATACCCATCCAAGGTCAAATGTCTTATGTCTTATATAAGAGTTGCGCGCGAAAATCGTCGATGCGCCACGCGCTTCAGGACCGCCAATCTGACTCCGCGCCCCCCTCCTGTACCGCAAAAGCACCGACTGTGTAAGCCGCTTCAATCATTCGCAGTGCCCCGAACACTTTGATTCCTGCCCGCTTAACGGCTACAACAGAGGATGTCCGGCGATGTTCTTCCCGGCCGGATCCAACCGGCAGCGGAGGCGTGAATGAGCTATCAACTGATGGGCAGCATCCTCGAAGTGTGTGAATGCAAGGTGCTGTGTCCGTGCTGGATCGGGGAAGATCCCGATAACGGCGTTTGCCGCAGCGCGCTTGCATACCACTACGAGCAAGGCATGATCGACGGCGTCGATGTATCGGGCCTGACGATCGCGTTCGCGGCGTTCATTCCCGGCAACGTGCTCAAAGGCGGCTGGCGCGTCGCGATGTTCGTCGACGAGCGCGCGAGCGACGCGCAATTCGACGCCCTGGTTAGCGTGCACCGTGGCGAGCGCGGTGGCCCCCTCGCGGATCTCGTGCAGTTGATCGGCGAAGTCGTGTCCGTGGAACGCGCGCCGATCGAATACGCGGTCGTCGACGGCAAGGGCAGGATGAAAGTCGGCGAAGCCATCGAGGCCGAGTTGGAGCCCTATCGCGGCCCGACCGGCGAGCCGACCAAACTGGTCGAAAGCATCTTTTCGACGATACCCGGCTCCCCTGCTTTCGTCGGCAAGGCGAACGCATTCCGCCTGCGGCACGAAAAGCTCGATCTCGACCTCGCCTTGACCGGACATAACGCCATTCAGGGATCGTTCAGCTTCGCGTCGTGAAGATGCTCGCACGCTCGCGGCTGTTCGCGCCGCTCTTCGTCGCATTGACGGGCAGCGCGTGGATCGCGTTATGGATATGGGACGCGGGGCCCTATGCGCGTTTTCTGCGTCATGCGAGTTGGGCCGAACTGCCGCTCGTCGGCGCGATATGCCGTGAGGTGCCCGGCGCGAGCCTCACGATTGCGGCATTGCTGCACAGCGTCGCATGGCTGCTGATGATCGCGGCGATGATGCTGCCGACCGCCTTCCCGCTCTTCGACACCTTCCGGCGGATGACCGTCGCGCGCGCAAACCGGCGCACGCTGATGGCGCTTCTGATCGTCGGTTATGCGACGATGTGGGCGCTGTTCGGCGTGCTCGCGCACGGCTTCGACGCGGCGCTCCATCTGGTCGCGGACCAGTCTGCGAGCTTGCTTGCAAACGGCTGGCTGATCGGCGCCGCGATCGTCGCGCTCGCGGGCCTTTATCAGTTCAGCAGCCTCAAGCACCGATGTCTCGACAAATGCCGCTCGCCGCTGATGTTCATCACCGAGCATTGGCGCGGCAGGAGCGCGCGCCGCGAGAGCTTTGCGCTCGGCATCAGTCACGGCGCTTTCTGCATCGGCTGCTGTTGGGCCCTGATGCTGCTGATGTTCGCGGTCGGCACTGGCAGCGTCGGCTGGATGCTGGCGCTGGGCGCGATCATGTCGGCCGAGAAGAATTTCCGCTGGGGCAGGTCCATCGGCAAGCCGCTCGGCATTGCGTTGCTTGTGTGGTCCGCATGGATCGTCCTACAGCACGCCCCCATCGCCTGAGCCATGCGCGGCATCTTGCGCCCACGTAGCCCCGTTACCCCTCTGCACTTCCAAAGAACGCGGTGAGTTCGTCGGCGACCGCGCGCGGTTGTTCTTCTGGAATGAAGTGCCCGCAGTGACTGATGGTGCGGCCTTGGACGTCGGTGAAAAAGGCTCTCAAAGGTGTTGCCATATCGGCGATGGAACCTTGATCGGAACCGAGCGTCAGCAGTGGCAGGTCGAGCATGCCTCGTTGCTTCAGTTCTGCATTCTGTTGGGCGGACACATGCGCGGCCCGGTAATACGCAAGGCCCGCGCGTAAGCCGCCGTCTTTCTTGAGAATGCGTAGATATTCATCGATATCGGCGTCAGTGAAAGTATCGGGATTGGCCGCCTTTCGCCGCAAAAACCAGTCGAGGTATTCACGTTCCTTGCCGGCGAGCAGCACTTCCGGCAGGTCCGGTAGCCCGTGAAATGCGAAATGCCAGGTGCGCCATGCACGCTCGGGCGCGCTCGGCAACGCATCAGGCAACGTCACGCCGGGGATCCCCGCATCCAGCAGCGCGAGTCGCCGGACCTCGTCGCCGAACATTACGGCGTAAGGAAAAGCCACCCACGCTCCAATGTCGTGTGCTGCAAGAAAGTACCGGGTCATCCCCAGTTGCTGGAGCAAACCGTGAACATGGCTCGCAAGGGTTTGTGTGTCGTAGCCGTCCATCGGACGATCCGAATCACCTTGTCCGGGAAGGTCCGGTGCGACGACTCGGTAGGTCTTTGCAAGCAGTCCCATCACTTTGCACCAGGCGAACCAGCTCTCGGGAAAGCCCGCGAGCAACACGACCACGTCGCCCTGTGGGTTTCCACCGGTGACGTAGTGCAGCCTCAGTCCGTCGACGGTCGCGAACTTGTGCTCGAATCCTGCTAGCCCCGCAACGGGTCTTGCTACTGGCAACGTGCTTACGATTCCGGAACTCCCTGATGGCACCGGCGAGTGATGTGTTTTCACGAACGAAACTCCTCTGGGTTGGGGAATGACACCGTTGAGCGGCTTTTCTCATTGGCGGATGATGTTAGGAAATGGACGTTTCCTAATAGGGTGACCGGCACGCGGAGGTCATGCGATGCTATGTCTTGCTGTGCTTAGTCCAGCAGACGCATGGCCTGATCCGCCGCCGCCATCATGTGTGCCCGGGATCGCCCGACTTTGCCGACGACTCTCAAACCTTGCGTCAGACTCAGCAGTGCGCGGCCGGTAGCGTCCGGATCCACGGCGGACGCGATCGAACCGTCTGTCTGGCCCACTCGGATCAAACGACACAACAGACGCTCCGTTCGCTGCAAAGACGCGACCACATGACTCGCGACCTCATCATCGAAGGCCAGCAGGTCGACTGCACTTCCGACTACGAGACAGCCTCGCTTGCCCTCTTCGCCAATTGCAGACTCAGCATAAAACCGCAGAATGGCCCGTACCTTGTCGCGGCCGGTCTGCTCCGCGTCGAGCAGACTCTGCAACTGGCCGTTTCGTAGGTGGATGTAGCGCTCGAGCGCGGCAAGGAATACCGCTCGCTTATCGGCGAACGCCTTGTAGATACTGCCGGCCGTGAGCCCCATCGCGGACCCAAGGTCGCCAAGAGACGTCCCTTGATAACCGCGCTCGCGAAAAATCTGGATTGCGCCGTCCAGCGCGACGTCCATGTCGAATTCGCGTGGACGACCTGGAGCACGTGGCTGTCTGGCAGCATGGTTGCGTGTAGTCATACGGCGATTATAGGAAATGATCATTTCCTAATCAAGATGTCCCAACGTGTTCAGGCATTCGCGCCAGGCTCGTCCACCGTCTCATCCACTTTTTCCGTGTACGACTTTTATCTGAGGCCACTGGGGACGATCGGCCGTGACGCGCTCCAGCCAATCCGGTGTAGTCTGACAGTCTGGTGCTCATTTCGGAGGCATCATGGAACGGGAACTGAAGCTGCGCGTTGCGAATGAAGATCTCGGCAAATTGCGTAACGCGTCGATGCTTGCGCAATCAGAAGCCACAGCGGGAACGCCTCACCTGCTGACGAGCACCTATTTCGACACGCCCGATTTTTCATTTCACTGGTGCGGGGCTTCGCTGCGCGTGCGCACCGTCGGCAACGACAAAATCCAGACGCTGAAGCGCGAAGGATCGGCCAAGGCGGGGTTGTTCGAGCGGGACGAGTTCGAGATGCCCGTGAATAGCGACGCGCCCGATCTGACGCTGCTGTACGACCAGATCCCCGACGACAGCGACTGCGGAAAGCTGATTCGCGACGAGACCGTTGCGGCCCAACTGAAGCCGGTGTTCGTCACGCGGATCAACCGGTCAGCGTTTGTGCTGCGCCAGCCGTCCGGAGACGAACTCGAGCTTGCTCTCGACGAAGGAAGCGTCGAGGCGGATTCGGGATCAGTGCAGATCGCCGCGGTGGAACTGGAACTGAAACAGGGCAATCCGGATGTGCTGTACCGCGTCGCGCTGGAAATGCTCGAAACTGTGCCGCTGCGTATCGATCATCGCAGCAAGGCAGATGTCGGGTATGCACTGCTCATTGACGAGCACAGCGAGGCGGTGAAAGCGCAACCAGTGCGACTGAACAAACGCGATTCGGTCGAGGATGCGTTCTGCGTGATTGTGCGCAACTGTCTGGACCAGGTCCACGCGAATGAACGGGGCGTCGTGTCGGGCCACGATCCATCGAGCGTCCATCAGATGCGCGTGGGACTTCGTCGCTTGCGTTCGGCTCTCGACCTGTTTGCGAAGGTCATCCCCGCCTCGTCCGGATTCGACGAGGAGTTGCGCTGGATTGCCTCGGAACTCGGTGGCGCGCGCGACTGGGAAGTGCTTGCGGGATCGACGCTCGACCATGCCGGCGCCGACGGCAATGCGGACGAGATCCGGCCCGTCAGAGAGGCGTGCGAGCAGATTGCCGTCAACAACCGGCAGCGCGCGGCTGCCGCGGTCGAGTCGGTTCGCTACACGCGGCTCGCGCTCCAGTTCGCGCTTTGGGTGAACCGCAAAGGTTGGCGAGATGAGATGTCCGACGAACAGCGCAACGCAATCAGCGGCCCGGTGAAGTCATTCGCCGCCGATGTCCTGCGTCGTCGGCACAAGAAACTGATCAAACGGGGCAAGGGTTTGGCCGATCTGGACGATCACCGTCGTCACCGCGCCCGCATCGCGGCGAAAAAAGTTCGATACGCCACCGAGTTCTTTGCGTCGCTCTGCCCGAAGCAGGCCGTTCGCCATTATGTCGACGCGCTCACCGCGCTTCAGGATGATCTCGGCTGGCGCAACGATGCCGTCGTCGCCGACCAGCTTCTGAAGTCGTTGTTGAAAACGTCGCCGGAAGCCGCCTCGGGCGCGGCCTTCGCACGCGGCTTCCTCGCGTCACGCGTCGCTGCCGATCATCAGACATTGAAGAAGCTGTGGAAGCGCTTCAAACTGCTTTCGTCACCGCACTGACGCGAACAATTCACCGCGATGTATCCGGGCACGAACGTGTCACGCGCAACACTGATCGTGAGGTCTCACGATGTTCGAGATCGAAGTCTTATTATCCGAACAAGCGCGACCACGCCGCGCGTACGCGGCGCGCGCGGTCCTCGAACAGGTACGACGCAGCGAGCGCGAACAGGCCTGACATGACCCCCGTCGCGACGTGTTCGAGAACATGAAAGCGGTACTGGCTGAAATGAGAGTAGGCATCGCCGATAGCGGTCAGGCAACCGACGAGCAGTGCGTTGCTATAGCGATTCCCGTACCACTTCGCCGCCGGCGTGAAGGTGAGCAGCAGGGCGAGCACACCGGTGAGCAGCCCGGTTTTGAATGCGATCGCCCAGTGCGTGAGGCTCATGATGTTGCCCCAGCTCCCCGGCATACAGGTCATGCACGCGCTGGTTGGCTGCCAGAAACGCTGGATAAACAGTTTGAAGCGGCGTTTCCATGCGCTTCCCATGATGTACTCCACGATATCCAGCGCGAGATTTCACGCAGACATGGTACATCGCGAGCGTGCCGTAGCGTGGCGTGGCGTGTGATGAGCGTGCGGTGATAAAGGACCGTCACACACACGTTACCCACCTCTATGCGTCAGTCAATTGACCTGCGTCAATTGACTTCGTCCATGATCGATTACAAGCTATTTGAGGCGGGTGGCATCGAGGCCTTCACTGAAACACCGGTTTTCCCGACGCGTCCTTGACCTTGGTCTTCCATTGCGCGCGGATTTCCGACACGACCGAATCCGGCAGCGAAATGTAGTCGAGATCGCTGGCAGCCTGCTCGCCGTTCTTGAACGCCCAGTCGAAGAACTTCAGCGTTGCCGCGCCTTGCGCCGGCTTGTCCTGCGTCGCATGCAGCAGCACGAAGGTCGCGCCGACGACCGGCCACGCGTCCTTGCCGGGCTCGTTCGTCAGGATCTGGTAGAAGGACGTCTTCCAGTCCGCGCCCGAGGCGGCCGCCTTGAAGGTTTCGGTCTTCGGCGCAACCACGATACCGGCCGAATTCTTCAGGCTGGTGTAGATCATGTTGTTTTGCTTCGCATATGCCCACTCGACGTAACCGACCGCGCCCGGCAGGCGTTGCACGAACGCGGCAACGCCGTCATTGCCCTTGCCGCCCGTACCGGTCGGCCAGTTCACCGTCGTGCCTTCGCCGATCTTCGACTTCCACTCCGGGTTCACCTTCGACAGAAAGTTCGTCCAGATGAAGCTCGTGCCCGAACCGTCGGCGCGGCGCACCACGGCGATGTCCGTATCTGGCAGCTTCATACCCGGATTCAGCGCGGCGATCGCCGGATCGTTCCATTTCTTGATCTTGTTCAGATAGATGTCGCCAAGCACGGCACCCGACAGAATGAGTTGACCCGGCTTCACGCCGGGCAGGTTCACGACCGGCACGACGCCGCCGACCACGGTCGGGAATTGGAACAGGCCAGTCTTCGCCAGTTCGTCGTCCTTCATCGGCGCATCGGAACCTGCGAAATCAACGGTCTTCGCGATGATCTGCTTGATGCCGCCCGCCGAACCGATGCCTTGGTAGTTGACCTTGCCGCCTCCCGCCTTATGGTAGGCGTCAGCCCACTTGTTATAGATCGGGGCCGCAAAAGTGCTGCCCGCCCCGGTGATGTCGACGGTTTGCGCTTGCGCGGCCGCGAGCGGTAGAGCAACGGCAAGAACTGCAATTCCGCGTTTTAACAGCATGGTTTGCCTCCACGAGATTGACTGACCGATTCAATGGTTGCAGCAAGCTACGCGCCGCGATCCCTCTCTTGCGCATTCCGCAGGCCCGGCGTGCCATCGCCGCGTCGAGCCTTGCCATCGGCCCGAACGTCTAAACTTAGGCGGTTCGAATGACATTTCGTTGACAACCGCGGCGCGGCGTTCAATGCGGTGGCTTTGTCGCGTTGAAGGATGGAATCTCACGGACAGGCTTCGGCTTCTGCATAGTACCGGTTCGGCGCGGGAAAAACTCCGGTGATGACTTCGATCAGAAAGGGGCCGTCATATTGACAAGCTTCACTCAATACACCATCAAGCTCGTCGATGCGCTCAACCGCGCGCGCGGCCACACCGATCGACGATGCAAAAGCCGACCAGCTATGACAGGGCAATTTGGTGAACTGCTCTGAAATCGAACCACTCCTGATAGCGTCGATATGGATTGCGCCATGTGCGGCGTTGTTCAGAACCACATAGATCACCTTGACTCGGTATCGAGCCGCGGTCTGAATCTCCATGCCGTGCATCATCATGCACCCATCGCCGGTCACCACGACACACGGGCGTTCTGGGGCTGCAAGCTTGACGCCGATTCCGGCTGCGATGGCCCAGCCCATCGGGGCGAGCGAGCTCGACGAAAAGTAGTTGCCCTTACCTGACGACAGCCAGTAATGGGCCATGAAGATGCGGTGGGCTCCGGAATCCACCACGACGTTGCTGTCCTTCGGCAGCATCCGGCACAAGTGCTTAACTACGTCTCCAGGATATAGCGCTTCGTCGCCGCTGGAAACTCGGGCTCCTAACTGCTCGAACCGGTGGTCGTACAGGGGGGTCTCGTTGATCTCGGCAATCCACCCCTTTCTTCTTTGCAGTGCTTGCGGCAGCCCGGGAGGGTCGTCCGCGGCTTTCTGGGCCAGCAACCGGAAGCTCGCGGAAATTCCGGAGAAGATTCCTTGACGCGAAATGTGCCCCATCGCCGGTGAATCGAAGCTGTCATCAAAGATGAATAGCTCCTTCCCCCCTGTCAGCCTCCTGCTCCAGTTCATGCTGTCTCGCTGGTTCAGGTCGCTACCAAACACGACTAGTACATCAAGTTCGTCGGAGTTGATCACCCGTGCAGCGCGCGAATGACTTGAAAATCCGTACACACCCAGTGCAAGGGCATGTTGCTCGGGAAATGCACCTTTTCCCGATAGTGTCGTTGCGACTGGAATGTGAAAGCCTTCGGCAACCTCGAGAAGAAGCTTTGCAGTTTCCGCATCATTGCCACGACTTCCGACCAGAAACGCGACTCTCTTCGACTGAAACAGATACTGATCGCACAGCGCATCCAGAGCGGCGCGGTTCGCGGGCACTTCGCATGCGTTAAATTCGCGGTGAGCGTAGGGTTGCCGTGCCACGTCCTGACCGGGCAGGACATCCTGCTTTTGAACGTCTACGGGGATACTGATGAATGACTGCGCTCGACGCATCCAGTTCAACCCTTCGATCGCACGACGCATCTCGGCCTGAGTATTTTCCTTGTTCTTTAGCTCGACGATATCCGTCACCAGACTTCTGACCACGCCGCTTTCAAAAATGCCTCCGGGCGTGGCATCCTGGAACGCCCCTTTGCCTTCCGCATGCGACGAGATCCCGCCGGCAATATAGAGCATCGGAATCCGGTCTGCGTGAGCGGCTGCCATGCCGGGAACGAAATTCATCGTGCCTGGGCCGGAAATCCCTGCGCAGACGCCGAATTTCCGGCTGGCGCGGGCATAGCCATCGGCCATGAAAGCACTGCCAGTCTCATGAGCGCCGACGATTCCGCGAGTCAAAGGGGAGTTGTCGATTGCGTCCAGCAGCGGATAGATCAGTTTTCCCGGGACCAGGAACACGTGGTCTATTCCGACGGACTCCAACGAGTTCACAACCATTGTCGAGACATTGAGCGGAGCGTTTGATCCCATAGTTTTGATTACGATCTCACGAGTTACCGTTAATCGAATCTCACCGCTGCGCATCTGCCCGTCACGCGCTGCATGTCGGAGCGGCGCGAGACGAGATCGGCGATGGCCAGTGCGCGGAGACGGCGAGACGACATTCAAGGCGCTGCACGTCGAGTGCAGTCGCGCATCACGCTATTTCCTCGAACCCGCTTGACCGGCGGGCACGGGTGTCTGCGTCTACAATCACACGCCCTGGCTGCACCGTTGATCATCCACGCTGCCTGCGTGCCTGAGGCAGTCGCCGCGGCGAATTGATAGCCATCCGGCGCACGTGTATCGCGGATCTTCGCCCGCTCGACTCCCGCGGGGCTGGCACGCGCCGACGGTATGAATCGACGTCATCCAGCACCCGGAACCGGTCGGAATCGCTCAGAATTTCTGCCAGTCCGTCTCAGTCGCGGCGGCGACGACTACCGGACCTTCTGAAGAGGGGACTGGTCTCCTCGCAACCTTTGCCGGTGTTACAGCAGAGGACCGGGCGCGGTTCAGGGCCGTCCGTTGCGGTACTGCCGCTTGCGTCGTCGCTCGCGATGAAGCAGCCTTCTCGCCATCGACCTTGAAAAAAGCGACCGTCTTGCGCAGGCTTTCCGCTTGCCGGGCCATTGTCTGGGCTGCCGCCGACGCCTCTTCGACAAGCGCAGCGTTTTGCTGTGTGACCTGGTCCATCTGGTTGACTGCCTGATTGACCTGTTCGATACCGGTGCTTTGCTCGCTCGATGCCGACGAGATTTCGCCCACGATGTCGGTCACGCGCTTCACTGACTGCACGATTTCCTTGATCGCACCGCCCGCTTCTTCGACGAGCATCGAGCCTGCCTCCACCCGGCTGACAGAGTCCGAGATCAACTCCTTGATTTCCTTCGCGGCAGTCGCACTGCGCTGCGCGAGCGTGCGGACTTCGCCCGCAACGACAGCGAAGCCCCGCCCCTGTTCTCCCGCGCGGGCCGCTTCGACCGCTGCGTTCAGCGCGAGGATGTTGGTCTGGAAGGCGATGCCTTCGATGACGCCGATAATCTCGGACATCGTGGCCGAGCTGGTGGAGATGTCACGCATTGTGTCGACCACGCGCCCGACGATCTCGCCGCCATGTTGCGCGACGCTCGAGGCGGTACCCGCGAGCGTGGCAGCCTGGGTTGCATTGTCCGTGTTGTGGCGGACCGCCGCAGTCAGTTCCTCCATGCTGGAAGCCGTTTCTTCGAGCGACGCCGCCTGTTGCTCCGTGCGACTCGACAGATCCAGATTGCCTTGTGCGATCTGCGCACTCGCAGTCGCGACACCTTCGGCGTTCTCGCGCACCTCTGACACGACCCGCACCAGGGCGTCGCACATGGCTTTCAGCGACGCCATCAGGCTGTTCGTGTCGCCGGGCCGCAGGGCGATACTGATGTTCAGGTCGCCGGCCGCACTCGCTTGGTGCAAAGCTTTTGGTCGCCCCGAACATTTATCGTTTGCATAAGCCGGTGATAGCCTGAATTCGTCCCACAGGCGTGCACCGCGTCACGTCTGCTTCCGCGGGCCTGGACCGAAGAGCGGCCGTTCGATCACGAGGGCCGTTTCTACCGCTTCGAAAAAGCCTTCTCCGATGTGAAGCCGAAACAGACGCCCCACCTGCCGATCTTGGCGACGAACAACCGCGCTGAGAATCATTCTATTTCGATATGTTTATATCAATTCAATATTTATGTTTTGCATCTTCGGGAGCAGGCGCACAGGCATGCAACACGCGACGAAATTTTATCCAGAAGGCCCTATGAGCAATTGGATCGCGCAGCTTTTCCGGCATTTGACTGCGGGTGTATATGTGATCGGCGTAGCGGACGGCGAGCGCCGCAATGCGTTCACCGCAAGCTCGGTGATGCAGGTTTCGTTTGCACCATTGCTGATCGCGCTCGGCATCAGTCCCGAGCATGAATCGTACGAACTCCTGCGCAGCGGCGCGGTGTTCGCGATCAGCGTGTTGCGCGCGGATCAACAGAAGCTCGCCGAGCACTTCGGCACGCAGTCGGGCCGAGCCGTCGACAAGCTCGCGGTGGCTCGCTGGCGTACCGGCGTGACCGGCGCGCCGCTGCTGCTCGATGCGCTCGCGCATTTCGACTGCCGGGTGACCGGCGACATCGAGGCGGGAGATCATCGGCTGATAGTTGGGTGCGTCGTCGATGGCGCGCTAGCCGGCGCGGACGGCGACCCGCTGATCTACGCGCAGACTGGCAATCTCGACATGAGCGAGGATCTTTATCCGGAGACGTTTTCGTAGTTGGCTGGCGTGCTGGCTGCTCAATGCCCGTGCCCGCCATGTCCTCCGTGCCAGTAGCCGTAATAGCCGCCATGGCCATAGCCACCGCCCCAGTAGCCTCCGATCACCACTGACGGTCCCCACCATCCGTAGTAGCCGGGCCATGAATAGCCATAGGGATAGCCGTAATAGCCGGGATAACCGTAATAGCCCGGATAACCGTAATACCCGGGATAGCCGTAATAAGCAGGCGCAGGTACCGCGACGTACGTGCAATTCTGTCCCGACAACGGCAAGTCGTTTGGCGCCGCATTCGCGGCCGCCGTACCGCTCGCCGGCACAGGCGCATTGCCAGACGATGCTTGCGCGGGGCCAGTGGCAGTGGCGCTGGTGCAGGCGTAATAGCCACCGGCTCCCGGATAATACGAATAAGGACCGTAATAGACGCAGCCAGACAACACACATACGCCCGCCACGCCAGCGCATAGACCAACGATTCCACAACGCATGATCGCTCCCCCTATCCGGGCGCAGCGCAGCCGTCTCGACACGGCCTGTTTTTATTCTAGTCTTTGAATCCGGTATCAGGTACGCGCCGTGCGAACGGCAGGTATTCCGTGGAAATCAGGAGTTTCGACATGAACCCGCTCGATCCTCTCGACCCGAACGCCTCCGCGACTCCCGTACAGCCCAGCGCCGGCGCACGTATCGCCGGCAGCGGCGTCGGCGACGGTCCCGGACCCGCGGTCATGGCCGCCGCGACGCTCGACGGCAACAAGGTGATCTCTTCCGATGGCCAGGACCTCGGCAAAATCTCCGACATCATGCTCGACGTGCGCAGCGGCCGCATCGCGTATGCGGTGCTGACGGAGGGCGCTTTTCTCGGCATCGGCGGGACCTTGCACGCGATCCCGTGGCGTTCGCTGACGCTCGACACGGACCGCAAGTGCTTCCAGCTGGACGCCACGGCCGAGCAGGTGAAAAGCTCGCCGGGCTTCGACAAGGACCATTGGCCGGCGATGGCCGATCGCGCATGGGGGACGTCGGTCCATCAGTTCTATCATCGCGAACCGTACTGGGAAGCGACGCGCAGTGTCGTCGAAAGCGATCCCGCGACACGTGTCGATCCGACGAGCGGAATCTGAAGACACGCATCGCGACGCTCGAGCACCGCTACCTCGCACGCGTTGCCTGTTACGGCGAGCACGCGAGGCGCGGTGCGCTGTTACACCCCGATGGTCCGCGTCGTCTTCAGCGCGATCCACGTCATGCCTTCGCGCAAGCCTTCGAGTACCGCTTCTCTTTCCACGGCGAACACCTGCGACTGATGAAAGGTGCGTTCGAAGTCACCCTCGGGCGACACATGTTTGACATGGATCGTCGACAGAAACCCGCCTTCCTGCGCCTCCCGCGTCTCGACGCTCACGGACCAGGTTCCTTCCTGCGCGTTTGCTGATATGGTCATTGGATGCTCCTCGGGGTTGTGGCGAGCGACTGCCATCGTCAGCGTAATGACCCGCAACGCCTCTCTCGTTGATCCACGTCAACCGTCAACACGAACCATGAGTCACGCTCGACGTCGTTCGCTTTCCCCGATACTTTCAGCTCCGTTTCAGACGCACGCCATCGCGTGAAAACCCTGCCGGGAAAACGCGCAACGCCTCTTGCACGCGGCGTGCTTAGCGCGCCGCGCGCACCGATTTCGCGCCCCTCGCCCCGACGTTTCGCGGTAAGCTTTGCGACGGTATCCGCGTCATGAGTTCGTGCCGGTGCGGCAACGCTGCCCTCATGATCGACGAATGTCGGAGTTCATCATGTGGTACGCCTTCATCGATGCACAACAACGCCTCGCGCGCGCGATGGTCGGGGGAGTTCTGTCCGAACCGGAGTCGGGGCCGCGCCCGCAAGCAGGCTGGCTCGGCCCGGAACAGGCGGCCGACGCGCTCAGCAACTGGCTGCTGAGATCCGCCTGCGCTTTCGAACGAACGCCGACATTCGCGATCCACTCCGTTGCCGGCAACGGTCGCCGCGTTACCGTCGACGAAAGCGTCGTCGCCTCCTTGCCGCTCGGCGCGCTGCTCAGGTTCAAGCGCAACCCCTCTACACCCCCTACCGACGCAAAACTGCCGGTGCTGTTGTGCGCGCCCCTCGCCGGACATCACTCAGTCATGCTGCGCGAGACCGCCGAAACGCTGCTCGAGGAACGTGACGTGTTCGTGACCGATTGGGCCGACGCGCGCGACGTGCCGCGCGAAGCGGGCCCGCTATCGCTCGACGACTACGTGCAGGCGCTCGAAAGCTTCGTCGGCGCCGCCCGCGCGTTCGGTTCGCCGGTTCATGTGATCGCGATCTGTCAGGCGAGCGTGCCTGCGCTCGGCGCCGCGGCGCTGCTCGCCATGGACGAGGCGGCGCCGATCGCGAGCCTCTCGCTACTCGGCGGCCCGCTCGATACCCGTTTGAACCCGACCATCACCGACCGCTTCGCCAGTTCCCATTCGCTCGAGTGGTTTCACGACCATGCGATCGATATCGTTCCACCGCCCTATTGCGGCGCGGGGCGTCTCGTGTATCCGGGCTTCATCCAGCAGACCGCGATTTTTGCCGCGCATCCGGAGCGGCAGTTGCGACTCGAAGCGGATTACTGGTCCCGATGGCTCGCCGGCGACATGCCCGGTGCGCAGCAGGCGCTGCGCTCGGCAAACGAATATGCCGCGGTGCTCGACATGGCGGAGTGCTACTTCCTCGACATGCTTCGGGTGGTGTTTCACGAACATCTGTTGCCGCGCGATCTGTGGTCGGTCGCCGGGCGCCGGGTACGAATCGCCGCGCTGCGAGATACCCCGCTGTGCACGATCGAGGGTGACAGCGACGAGATCACGGGCGCGGGGCAAACGCATTGCGCGCATGCGCTGTGCGATGCATCGCCGATGCGAGCCGCGCGGCAGCTCACCATCGAGCAGTGCAATCACTACGACCTCTTCATCGGGCCGCGTTGGCGCGATGCGGTTCATCCGGGGCTCTGCGAATTCTGGCGCGATGTCGAGCACGCCGCGTTGAAGGTTTGCCGGCCGCGCCGCGCGGCCAGGGGTTCGGCAAACCGCAAATCGGCGTGAGGTGGCCGGGGAAAACGTCAGCAGTCCGCATCTGACGAACGCCGAGCGTCACGTCACGACGCAAGTTCGTCAGTTCCCACGCTCGGTGCCGATCGCTGTTTCGAGGGTCATTTCCGCCACATCGAACGCGCGACGGATCGCCGCTTTGGCGTCGTCGTCAGTGCAGTGCGCGACGGGCTTGAGCTCGTGCGCGGGCGTGACCAGATCCAGCCTCACGTCATACAGCGGATGCGCCGATCCCGGACGCAACGCCTCGATGGCGAGATGGCAGTGCGACACGAGCGCGCCAAACCGCGCGAGACGCACCAGTTGCGCACCTGCTTCCGCTTCGAGCGGAGCGGCACCCGCAAAGCCAAGGTAGACGATCTGCATGTCGATGCCCATCTTCGCCTCCCCTTGCGAGTGTCGATCGAACCTGTTGCGCGCAGACTCAGGGTCCAGGCGCCTGCTATGGGGCTTATCCTGTTCTTGCCAGAAAGGCGGTCATTGACGTGGGTCAAGCGCGGTGAAGGCGAGCACCCTCACTGCATATGCATACCCCCGTTAATCGCAATGTCCGCACCGGTGATAAAAGCCGCCTCCTCTGAGCATAGAAACGCGATCAACGCCGCCACCTCGTCCGGACGTCCCAGCCGGCCGAGCGGAATCTGCGGCAGGATCTTCGTGTCGAGGATCTCGCGCGGCACCGCTTCGACCATCGCGGTCGCGAGATAACCGGGCGACACCGTGTTTACCGTGACGCCGTGCTTCGCGGTTTCGAGCGCAAGTGCCTTCGTGAAGCCGTGCACGCCCGCTTTGGCAGCTGAATAATTGGTTTGCCCGTAGGCGCCGCGCGAACCGTTGACCGACCCCACGTTGACGATGCGGCCGTGGCGCCGCTCGAGCATGCCGGGCAACAGCGGCTTGCTCATGTTGAACAGGCCATCGAGATCGGTGCGCAGCACGGCGTCCCAGTGCTCCTTGCTCATCTTCGCGAAGCTCGTGTCGTGCGTGATGCCCGCGTTGTTGATCAGCACGTCTACCGCGCCCAGTTCGGTCAGCACGCGTTGCGCGCAGCGCGAGCATGAATCGAAGTCGGCGATGTCGGCTTCGTAAGCGTGAAAGTCGCGCCCCGTGTCGCGCTCGTGCTGCAGCCATGTCGACACGTGATCGTTGTGCGTCGAGTGCGTCACCGCGACCGTCATGCCCGCGTCATGAAGCGCCCGGCTGACCGCCGTGCCCAAACCGCCCATCCCGCCTGTGACCAATGCCACGCGATCCGTTCCCATCTGAACTCCTCCTTGCCGTGTCTGCCATTGACGGTGCGCGCGCCGGCCTTGCCGGCGCGCGCGGCTAAACGACGCCCGCGAACGGCAGCGCGTTCTGCGAGCTCCACCACCATGCGCTCAGGCCGCCCGCGAGCGGCGCGACGCCTGGCGCGATGCCGTACACCGTCTGCCACCACGCATACCAGGCGGCGCAAGCGCGGTTGGCCTCGCCGAACCAGTCCGCCTCGCGCTGCGCGACGAAAGCGATCGACTTGCTCCAGTCGGCGAAGCACCGCTCGGCGTACTCGTGTGCCGCGCCCTGTGCGGTCTGATACGCCGCCGCGTAGTCGAGCCAGCCTTCGGGCGGTCCGGACGCCGTCGAGGTCCACGGTGAAGCGGGGCGCCCGGAGGGCGCATCGGATTCGGCAACCATGATCGCTGCCCTCCAGAGCACAGCATAGGATTGCCAGGCGCGGTTGCAAACCGTCGAGCGCGCCTGCTACTGTAATTTGAGTGCGCGGCGGCCCCCGCTTGATCTGCATCAACAGCCGCGGCCGCCGGGCCCTTAGACTCCATTTGACGACGGGCTCGAGCCTGCTTGCGCCCGTTTCCCCACGTTCTGTCACGGAGCTTTGGCGATGAGCTACAAAAGCATTCTCGTTCACCTCGATACGAGCGTTCGTGCACATCCGCGCCTCGAAATCGCATTGCAGCTCGCACACCGCTTTCATGCGACGCTGACCGGCCTGTTTTCGACGTACGTGCCACCGCGGCACGCGTTCTTCGTGATGGCCGGCACCGCCGACTACTACGCGGAGCACGAGCGCCTGCGGCACGAGCGTGCCAGCGCGCTCGAGCGGCTGTTTCGTGCGGAACTCGCGCGCGCGAACGTCGACGGTCATTGGATCGCCGCGAACGGCTACGCGAACGACGTGGTGCCGCCCTATGCGCGTCTCGCCGATCTGATCGTGCTCGGGCAGACCGACCCGACCGACCCCGAGGCGTTCGTCGCCGAACAGTTCGTCGAGCACGTCGTGCTGTCGGCCGGGCGGCCGGTGCTGCTGGTGCCGTCGGGCGGCACCTTCGCGGCGCCCGGCCGCCACGTGTTGATCGCGTGGGACGGCAGCCGCGAAGCCACCCGCGCGATCCACGACGCGCTGCCGTTCCTCGCGCACGCGTCCAAAGTGACGCTGCTGACGGTTCATTCATCGGGCGATCGTCCGCCGCGCGACACGGTTCCGGGCGACGACATCGCACTCACCGTCGCGCGTCACGGCGTCAAGATCGACGTGCGCGAACTGAGCGTCGCGGACGGCACGCCGGTCGGCGACGCGCTGCTGTCGCAGGCGGCCGACCTCGGCTGCGACATGATCGTGATGGGCGCTTACGCGCATTCGCGTCTGCACGAAGTCGTACTGGGCGGCGCGACGCGCACGATGCTCGAGTCGATGACCGTGCCGGTGCTGTTGTCGCACTGAAGTGCGCGCTTAAGGAGTCCGCCATGTTTCACCGCCTACTCGTCGCGCTCGACGGCAGCGACACTGCCTCCCGTGCGTTCGACGCCGCGCTGACCCTTGCCGCCGAATCGGGCGCCGAGCTGCAGCCGCTGTACGTGATCGACGTGCCCGTCATCGCCTACGACGCGCCCGGCTTCGACCCTTGCGTGATCCACGACGCCTTCATCGAGGAAGGCAAGCGGATCGCGGCCGATGCCCAGAGCCGGATGACCGCGCGGGGGATCAAGGGCACGGCCCGCACCGTCGAAGCCGCGATCAGCGGCGAAGACGTCGCGCATCGCATCGTCGAGGCGGCGCTCGAATGGCACGCCGACGCGATCGTGATGGGCACGCACGGCCGCCGTGGTGTTCAACGACTGATGCTCGGCAGCGTCGCCGAGCGCGTGCTGCGCAGCGCCAGCTGCCCGGTGCTGATGGTTCCCGCGCACGCGAACGGCGCGACGCGCGCTCAGTCAGTCCCGGCCTGCGCCGAAAACGAACTCACCTGAGCCGCGAAAACCAGGCTGCTGCGCGGCCGCTCCGACGCGATGGCGCCACGGCTCCGCGACGCGGCGCTTCAGGGCCGCGCGTGCCCGTGTTCGTCATGCCGCACGATCAGCACCGGCTTGTCGGTCGCACGCACGAGCGACTCGGCGACGCTGCCGAGCAGAAAGCGCTGCACGCCGCGGCGACCGTGCGTGCCCATCACGATCAGATCGGCTTCGATCTCGTCGGCGACGCGCGCGAGCACCGCGGACACGCTTTCGGCGTACGCGTCGATCACCCGCACGCCGCCGGGCACCTGCGCCTCGCGCATCAACTCGCGCGGCGCATCGAGCGCGCGGCTGGCGAATTCTTGCGCCGCGGTCGCCGGTTCCGGCTCGAAAGCCACATCGGCATTGTCCGACCACTTGCCGTGCCCTACCACGCAGCAGGCTTCGAGTGTGGCGCCCGTCAGCTTCGCGAGCTTCAGCGCCTCGGCAAAGGCGCGCTGCGCGCTGGGACTGTCGTCGAGCGCAACCAGAATTCGTGCATACATGTTGGACTCCCTGTGAAAGCGCTGGCATGAACCGAAGCGGTGCCGTCGCGTGTCCGCGCCGACAGTGTGAAGCGCGCGCCGCCGCGCGGCTTGACGCAGGTCAATGGCTCGCCGCTCGGGAGCTGGTTGCGCACGTCCACCGGGATCGTGACCTGGCCCTTCGAAGTGATAGTTGCTGCTGCCATAGTGGCACCTCCGATGCTCCTAGCATTTAGGTAAGGAGAAGAAAAAGGCAAGGACGAAATGGCCGCACGCCGATGAGGTTTTTAACAGCAGACAGGCTAGAAACGCCGGGCAGCCTCGGAAGGCAGCGTCCAGACGTTATCGTCTATCGTGCCAGCACGGTCGACGATGAGCAGGAGTGGGAAATATCGATAATTTGCATCGTAGGCACGTCTTCCCCGGCAGTAACAAGCCCACTCAGATACTTACTATTCTTCGAATAATTGAAAATACATAATGGCCGGTCTATCGCACAGCTTTCCAATTCTTTAATGCCACTTCGTATTAATATATTTTCGACGCCGATATGTTCGCCCGTCACTTCTGATTGAACAGCAAAGCAGCCACACCATAGGAATATTCCTACAACATTACCCGAACTCCTAGCGCCGCTTAAATCCCCGCCGATATATTTCTGAGATGAGGTCGCCAATACTGGTCGGTATGGACACCGCCCCGCCAGCCACCTTATCGAGAGTCTTCCTCGTCGACGATGCGACCGAGGTCCGACGCCGGCTTGCTTGCCTGATCGCGCTGATTCCCGGCATCGAAATCGCCGGCGAGTCCGCCGGCGTCGAGCACACGTTCGACGACATCGTCGCGAGTCGCGCCGATGTCGCGGTGCTGGACCCGTGCTTCTCGGGCAAGACCAATCTGCTGCTGCTCGCGGCGCTGTCGCGGGTGCGGCCGTCCATCGTCAGCATCGTGTTGACCAATCATTGCGCGACGGCGTTTCGCCGAGCGTGCGAAGCGGCGGGCGCCGACTTCTTCTTCGACAAGACCTCGGAGTTCGAACTCGCCTGCCGTGCCATCGAAGCGATTGCCTATGCGCGTCGTGCGCATCCGGTCTGACCGCCAGGAGCCGATCATGCAAGTTGCCGCAGTCTGTGAACCCCGCCACGACGCGCCCCGCACTTCGCACGTCGTACCGATCCACGTCGTGCCACGCACCGCGGCCACACGCTACGCCGTGCCGCGCTGCTCCACCTGCGCGATGCGCGCGATCTGCATGCCGCCCGAGCTGACATCCGACGAACTGAGCCGACTCGACACGTTGATCTGCTCGACGCGCTCGATCAAACGCGGTGATGCGCTGTATCGCGCGGGCGACGTGTTTCAAAGCATCTACGCGATCCGCGCCGGATCGTTCAAGACCGTGGTCATGCACCGCGACGGCCGCGAGCACGTGACTGGCTTCCAGATCGCCGGCGACTCGCTCGGCCTCGACGGCATCAGCGAGGGCAAGCAGAATTGCGATGCGATCGCGCTCGAAGACAGCGTCGTGTGCATCATTCCGTTCGCGCAACTCGAAGCGATCTGTCGCGAGATGAAGCCGATGCAGCATCACATCTACCAGATGATGAGCAGCGAGATCGTGCGCGAATCGAGCCAGATGATGCTGCTCGGCACGATGAGCGCCGAACAGCGCGTCGCGACGTTTCTGCTGAATCTGTCGAAGCGCTTCAAGGCGCGCGGCTTTTCCGCGGCGGAGTTTCATTTGCGCATGACCCGCGAGGAAATCGGCTGCTTTCTGGGCATGAAGCTCGAAACGGTGAGCCGGATGTTCTCGAAGTTCCAGCGCGAGCGCCTCGTCAAGGCGAACGGCAAAACGATCCGCATCGAAGACGCGGAAGGACTGGCTCGGGTTTGAACGCCGACGCGACGCTCGCCTCACGTTCGTTCGCGGGACATGCGGGGTGGAACAAGCGCTCCCGAACTGATATAACTCGGTGCGTTGCGGTGCGCGACCTTGCGTGACCACCCGGAGGAGCGATGGGTCTGTCGAGCGGCGAGTCTTCCTGCTTCACCGGTGCGGCGTCCGTGTCGGACGTGCCAGTAGAGGATCGCTATTTCATGTTGATCGATGCGGTTCAGGACTATGCGATCTTCATGCTCGACGTGTCCGGCCGCGTGACCAGCTGGAATCCCGGCGCACAGCGCATCAAGGGCTACACGCCCGAAGAAATCATCGGCCAGCATTTCTCGAAGTTCTATACCCCGGAAGACATCGCGGCCGGCAAGCCCGCCCGCGAACTGGAAATCGCCGCAGCCGTAGGCCGCGGCGAAGACGAAGGCTGGCGCGTACGTCGCGACGGCTCGCGTTTCTGGGCCAACGTGGTCGTTTCCGCCGTGCACGACGCGTCGGGCGCGCTGCTCGGCTTCGCCAAGATCACGCGCGACCTGACCGAACGTATGCGCCTCGCGGAACTCGAACGCGCGAATCAGGTATCCACGCACGTGCAGATCGCCCGCGAAAACGAGCAAAAACGTATGGCGCGCGAACTGCACGACGATCTCGGCCAACGGCTGACCGCGCTGAAAATGAGCGTCGCGCTGCTCGAAGCGAAGCTGAAAAGCCAGGCCGACACCGAGCCGCTGGCCGCGCAGACGCACGAACTGCAAAAGCAGATCGACTGGATGGCCGCTTCGCTGCGGCGTATCGCCGCCGATCTGCGGCCCCCGCTGCTCGACGACCTCGGGCTCGCCGCCGCGCTCGACTGGCTGGCCGAAGACTTCACGAAACGCTACAACGTGCGCTCGAGCGTGCATCTCGAACCGGCCGAGCCGGTATGCGGCGAATTCGCGGCGACGGCGCTGTTTCGCATCGTTCAGGAGGCGTTGACGAACGTCGCGCGGCACGCCAAGGCCAGCCGCGTACGCATCGACATGACCTGCGCGGGCCCCATCGTATCGCTCGATATCGAGGATGACGGCGTGGGTGTCGCGCTGGATCGGTCGCAGGGAACAGATTCATTCGGTTTGCTCGGCATTCGCGAACGCGTGCGGCAGTTGCGCGGCAACGTGTCGTTCACCAGCTCGCCGGGCCATGGCTTCAGGATCTCGATCCAGATACCGGCCGACGCGCTCGCGTAATGCTCACGCGCTGTCGCGCCCCGCTGTCGCGGGTTACTCTGCAGGCGCATCCTCGGTGCTTTGCTCGCGCATGAGCAGCACCGGACAGGTCGAGAAACGCAGCACCCGCTCCGCCACGCTGCCGATCACGAGGCGCCGCACGCCGCGTCGCCCATGCGTGCCCAGCACAAGCAGATCGGCGTGGATCTGCTCGCCGTGGCGCAGCACGATCGCGGCGACGTCGTCGGACAGGCTCTCCGACTCGATCATTTCAGGGCGGCAAGGCACATCGGCGGCGGCGCAGGCCTGTTCGGCCTCCTCCAGCACCAATTGGCCGTCCTGGCGCAAGGCTTCGACGAGCGTGAGCGGGTCGTAATAGCCGGCATAGGAAAAGAGCGGCGTCTTGTCGACCACATAAACCGGATGCACGACGCCCTTCGTCAACGCGGCGAGATTCACCGCTTCTTTCAGTGCGCGTTTCGAGAAAGTACTGCCGTCTAGCGCGACGAGGATATGTTGGTACATGCCGATTCTCCACTGAAGTTGGATTTGTCAACGCGCGTGGCGGGCTCCTGCTACAGATAAAACGGCCCGCCCGGACTGCCCGGATACGGCTCCCGCCACTCGCCGTGCGGCACGTCGTCCGCCCGCAACGACGACGCGCCGCGCGGACACACGAGCACGGGACACGCCGCGTCGCGCAGCGTGCGCGACGTCACGTGCCCCGGCAACGGGTGCGGCGCGCCGCGCATGCCGTGCGAACCCATCACGATCAGGTCCGCGTGCCAGCGTTGCGCTTCGTCGAGAATCGCGCTCGACGCATCGCCGGAATCATCGTCGAACTCGAGCAACGCGGTTTCGGCCGCGCGCCGGCTTTGTTCGAGCATCGCCGCGCCGCGCCGCAAGACATCGATTCGATGCTGCGACACGACTTCGAACGGTAACCATTCGCACCACGCGAAGCGGTCGTCGGCCGCGTAGACGACCTTGATGCGCGCGTCGGGCGGCGCTACCGCGAGCGCGGTGCGCAGCGCGTCGAGCGCGGTGTCGCTGCCATCGATCGCGACCAGCACGCGGCTCACCGCCGAGGCATCGCTCGCGTCGGTCGACCTCGCCGGCATGTACAGCACCGGACGCCCGATCGACGCGACCAGTTCCTCGGGATCGATACGGCTGTCCCAGCGATGTTCACGCGGATGCGCGGCCACCGCGACCAGATCCGCGTCCCATTGCGTCGCCGTGTGGGCGAGCGCTTCGGCCGCGCCCTGATGCAGCGCGGTGAGATCGACGATCTCGGCGTCGGTCGCCGCGACGACGCCGTGCAACGCGATCACCGCGTCGCGCAGCGCGGCCTGCGCGCCGTGCAGCATCGCGCGATGCGCCTCGCACCAGTCCGGATAGCTGAGCATCAGCGTCGGATAAAGCGCGGCAGGATTGCAAACGATATCGACGAGACGAAAGCGCGCATCCGCCGCGACCAACTGCCGGGCGACGCGCGTGCCGAGCGGCAGTCCGCTGCCGCCCGCGGACGCGATCATCACGCGGTGGAAGGTGTTGCGCTCGGCAGCAGGGTTCATCGGCTCTCCGCGGATCGTCGCACCGCGAGGCGGCGCGCCGACCGCGTCGCTTCACACCTCGGCCCGTGACGGGGACGCCAGCGGTGCGCGCTTACATGATGAACGCCGACGCGGCGCGCGGCTTGATCTGTATCAAGCGCCAACGGCTCGCTAGCGGATCACGGGCGGACCGCGAGCACGGCCGCGCCGGTCAGGTTGCCGTTGCGCAGATCGTCGAGCGCGCGGTTCGCGTCGCGCAACGCGTAAGTCGTGGTCTCGATCGCGAGCTGCATCTCGGCGGCGCTGCGCATGAACTGAAGCCCATCGTCGCGGGTCAGATTCGCGACCGACACCACGCGCCGCTCGCCCCACAGAAACGCGTACGGGAACGACGGAATGTCGCTCATATGAATGCCGCCGCACACCACCACACCGCCTTTCGCGACCGCCTGCAACGCCAGCGGCACCAGTGCGCCGACCGGCGCGAACAGCAGCGCGGCGTCGAGTTCGCCGGGCGGTGCCTCGTCGCTGCCGCCGGCCCATGCCGCGCCGAGGCGCAGCGCGAGTTGCCGGGCCGCGTGGTCGCCGGGACGCGTGAACGCATAGACGGTGCGCTGCTGGTGACGCGCCACCTGCGCGACGAGATGCGCGGCCGCGCCGAAACCGTAGATGCCGATCCGTTCGGCGTCGCCCGCCATGCTCAATGTGCGATAGCCGATCAGACCCGCGCACAGCAGCGGCGCGGCCTCGATATCGCCGTAGTGCGGCGGCAGATGAAAGCAGTAGCGGCTGTCGGCGACGGTGCGCTCGGCGTAGCCGCCGTCGATCGTGTAGCCGGTGAAGCCAGCGTCGTCGCAGAGATTTTCGCGGGCGGACAGACAGTAGCGGCAGTGGCCGCAGGTGCGCCCGACCCACGGCACGCCGACCCGCTCGCCCACCGTGAAACCGCTGACGCCCGCGCCCAATTCGGCCACCACGCCGACGATTTCGTGGCCGGGAATCACCGGCCGCTTTGGATGCTCGAGCTCGCGGTCGACCAGATGCAGGTCCGTGCGGCACACGCCGCACGCATGAACGTCGATCAGGATCTCGCCGGCACCGGGCCGCGGATCAGGCACTTCCCGCTCGGTCAGCGTCGCCGAGCTGCCGTCGAACACCATCGCTCGCATCGGGTTCTCCTTCAGACTTCGGCGGCAACAAGCTGCCGTCATGGCAGACAGCGAGGCGCGCGCCGTTCTCATCAGCGTAGGCGCGCCATTGTGTCGCGCGATCGGCCCGCGCCGTAGACCGTTTGATCGAAGTCAATGAGGGCGGTTTCGCCGCCCGTACACTGATCTTATTCCTGATACGGGAGTACGTGCCGTGATTGCGCGAATCCGAAACTGTCTGCTCGTGTGCTCGGCGTCCGCGCTGACGGCCGGCGTTGCCTCGATGCGCACGCAGCGGGCCCGCTGCCGACGCGCGATGGCGCCGGCAATGCGAATCAGTTGTATACATTGCGGAGACATGTCATGCGTTTGACTGTTCATCTCGACACGTTCGATCGTGTCAACCCGATGGCCTTCGCCATTCTCTGGCTCGACAAGGACACGCGGCAATGGTCGCGCGAAGGTCATTTCGGGCTCGAGTTGCCCGAATGGGGCGCGTTGCATATGGATTGCGGCAATACGCTCGTGTGCGCGCCGCATAGCTCCGCGCCGGTCTGCGCGCTCGAGGGGCTCGATCTGAATCAGCTCGACGGGCCGTTCGAAGGCGAGGTCGGCCGCGTGCAGTGGTGCGCCGAGCACGGCCGCATCCTGGTGAGCGGGCACTGGCGCGTGCAATGCATCGACGTCGAACGGACGGCACCGGAAAACGGCGTATTCGCAACCGGCGAAGACGCCTGAATCGGCACAGCTCCGGCGTACCGCGTCGCCGATGCCATGACGCGCTGCCGGATATTTCCGTGAGTACGCTCGCAACGATGCGATCGCACTGCGCCCCGCCGAATTCGAACGCGTCGCGCTCGGCGAGATCGAGTGCCTGAGCAAGCGACTCGCGCAACATGCTGCGCGCGTTCCCGAGCGGCTGAAAGCGCCGTGGCTGCGCACGCAGATTCGCGCCGCGCACACTACATCGCGATCACCTTGCCAGGGTTCAGGATATTGTGCGGATCGAGCGCGAGCTTGATCGCCTTCATCGCGGCGAGTTCGGCCGGCGAGCGTGACAGGCCGAGCACGCCCAGCTTCTCCTCGCCGATCCCATGCTCGGCCGATACCGAGCCGCCCATTTCCCCCGTCAGTTCATAGACGACGCGCTTGACGTCGTCGATGGCCTCGTCGGTCCAGCCAGGTTCTTGCACCACTACGTGCAGATTGCCGTCGCCGAGATGCCCATAGACGAGGATCGTCGCTTGCGGCCAGCGCGCGCGCAACCGCTCGTCGCAACGCTGCGCCGCGTCGCCCGCCTGCGCGACCGCGAAGCTGATGTCGAACGAGATGCGTCCCGGGATCAGGCGCGGATATTCGGCTGGCGCGTCGCGAATCGCCCAGAACGCCGCGGCGTCCGCGTCCGATTGCGCGATTGCGGCGTCGGCGATCACGCCGGCGTCCAACATGTCGGCGAGGAATTCCTCGACAGCCGCCGACTGCCGTTCAGGGTCCGCGCCGCAAGTCTCGAGCAATACGTAGTAGGCGTGATCGCTCGCGAGCGGCACGCGCAGTTCGGGCAGGCGTTGCCGCACGAAGTCGCAATAGCTCGGCCACATGACCTCGAACGCGGACACGCCGGCCGGCAGCCGCTCCTGCGCGCGGCCGAGCAGCGTGGTCACCGCCGCGTAGTCCGGCATGCCGCACCATGCGGTCGAGATCGCGCGCGGCTTGGCCCGCAGGCGCAGCACCGCGCGCGTGATGACCGCGAGCGTGCCCTCGCTGCCCGTCAGCAGGTTGCGCAGGTCGTAGCCGGTATTGTTCTTGATCATCTTGCGCTCGCCGCCGATTACGCTGCCGTCGGCGAGCACCGCTTCGACGTCGAGCACCTGGTCGCGCATCATCCCGTAGCGGATCACGCGATTGCCGCCCGCATTGGTCGCGATGTTGCCGCCGATCGTGCAACTGCCGCGCGCGCCGAGGTCGAGCGCGAACATGAAGCCTGCGTGATCGGCCGCTTCCTGCACGACCTGCAGCGGTGTGCCCGCGAACACGGTCATCGTCGCGCTGACCGGATCGATGTCGATGACGCCGTTCATCCGCTCGACGCTCAGCGCGACCTCCCCGCCAAGCACGCAGGCGCCGCCCGCGTGCCCGGTCATGCCGCCTTGCGTGACGACCGGCTGCCGGAATTGATGGCAGATCCTGAGCGCGGTGGCGACCTCTTCGGTCGTGCGCGGGCGGATCAGCGCGATCGGATCGGTCGATGGCGTGCCGCTCCAGTCAGCGAACTGCCGCCCGCCAAATTCGGCCGGCAGGCTCACGATGTCCGCACCGAGCGCCGCGCGCAGCGCGGCGACGGCTTCGTTACCGCGGGTCGCAAAGATCGGTTCGTGCTGCATCTGGTATCTCCAGTTCGTCAGACGGGCAGAGCCACTGCGCGCGCTTCACCTCGCGGCCTGAAGCCTGAATAAAGGCGGCGTTCCAATTGCATCCTCCAGTGCGTGATCCATTCGGCTGTTCGGCTGTGTCGCTGCAATGCACCCGCTCAGGTCACCACGCCGACCTGCCACGGCACGAACTCGCTTTGCCCATAGCCGTGCAGCTCGCTCTTCGTGCGCGTGCCGGACGCGCAGTCGAGCATCATGCGAAAGATCGCTTCGCCGAGTTCGTCGATGCTCGCGGTGCCGTCGATCACACCGCCGCAATTGATATCGATGTCGTCCTGCTGACGCTCCCACAACGCGGTGTTGGTCGCCAGCTTCAACGACGGCGACGGCGCGCAGCCATAGGCGGAGCCGCGCCCGGTCGTGAAGCAGATCAGGTTCGCGCCCGAGGCGACCTGTCCCGTCGCCGACACCGGATCGTAGCCGGGCGAATCCATGAACACGAAGCCCTTCGCGGCGATCGGCTGCGCGTATTCGTAGACGTCGACCAGATTCGTCGTGCCGCCCTTCGCGACCGCGCCGAGCGATTTTTCGAGGATCGTCGTCAGGCCGCCCGCCTTGTTGCCCGCCGATGGGTTGTTGTCCATCGCGCCGCCATTGCGCGCGCAATAGTCCTGCCACCATGCGATGCGCGCGAGCAGCTTGTCGCCGACCGCGGCGCTCACCGCACGCCGCGTCAGCAGATGCTCGGCGCCGTAGATTTCCGGCGTCTCCGACAGGATCGCGGTGCCGCCGTGCCGCACGAGCCGATCGACCGCGGCGCCGAGCGCCGGATTCGCGGAGATGCCAGAGTAGCCGTCCGAACCGCCGCACTGCAGACCGACGCATAGATGCGAAGCCGGCACCGGCACGCGCTGCACGCGGTTCGCGTCGGCGAGCATCTCGCGCACCATCGCGATACCGAGTTCGATCGTCTTGCGCGTACCGCCGCTGTCCTGGATCGTGAAGCTGCGCAGCTTCGACGTGCTGGCGTCGAGACCGCCCGCGGCGAGCACGCCGTCGATCTGATTCGTCTCGCAGCCTAGCCCGACGAACAGCACCGACGCGAAGTTCGGATGCACCGCGTAACCGGCCAGCGTGCGACGCAGGATCACAATGCCCTCGCCTTGCATGTCGATGCCGCAGCCGAGCCCGTGCGTCAAGGCGATCACGCCGTCGACGTTCGGATAGTCGGCGAGCGCGTCGGGACGCACGTCGCGCCGGAAATGATCGGCAATAGCGCGCGCGACCGTCGCCGAGCAGTTCACACTGGTCAGAATGCCGATGTAATTGCGCGTCGCGATGCGGCCGTCGTCGCGGCGAATGCCCATGAACCGCGCGGGTTCGTCGACGTAGACGGTCGGCTGCGCATCGACGCCGAACGCGTGCTCGCGCGCGAACTCCGACATGCCGAGATTGTGCGTGTGAACATGCTGGCCGCGCGCGATCGCCTCACGCGCGACGCCGATGATCTGGTTGTAGCGCTTGACCGGCTCGCCTTGCGCGATGTCGCGCGTCGCGATCTTGTGCCCCGGTGGAATCAGTCCGGCGACGACCAGTTGTTCCGCCTCGATGCGCGTGCCCGGCAACAACTGCCGGGTCGCGATGATGACGTCGTCGCCGGGGTGCAGGCGGATGATCGCGGACGCGACGCTAGCTTGAGTCGACATGAAAAGCCTCGAAAACAGGGTTATCCGTATGCGTTGACACAGAATACGTCAGATCGTGGAGCGCGCGCCCTTCGGCAGATCGCGGCTTTCCGATTCCAGCGACAGCGGCTCGATGCGTCCCACGATGAAAAGATAGCTGAACGCGCCGAGAAAGCAGAAGCCGCCCGCGACGACGAGCGGGATCGTGAACGAGCCCTTCGTCATTGCGACCATCACGCCGGTGAACGTCGTGATCACAATTCCCGCCAGATTCGACGCAAAGTTCTGGATGCCGCCGATCGACGCGACATGGCGCGGTGTCGGCGCGACATCGCAGGGCAGCGACCAGATGCTCGCCGCGGCGAACGCGAGGCTGCCATAGGCGATACCGAAGAACGCGAGCATCAGATACGTGTTCTCCGTGAACGCCGACAGCGTGATCACCGACGACACCAGCATGCCACCGACCATGCAGGTCTTGCGCGCAGCCGTCAGGCTCCAGCCGCGCCGGAACAGCGCGTCGGACACATAGCCGCCGAGCCAGCCGCCCGGAATCGCGATCAGCGCCGGAATCATGCCGAGCGTGCCGAGCGATTTCAGCGAGAAGCCGCGCGTCTGCACGAGATAGCTCGGAAACCACGTAATGAAGAAGTAGATCACGAAGTTCAGGCAGAAGAAGCCGAGCATCATGCCCCACAGCGTGCGATGGCGAAACAGCGATGCCCACGTCACGTTGTCCTGGCCGCCGCCTATCGCTCGAGCCGCCGGCGCAGCGTTGCGCGCGCTCTCCATCGCGTCCTGCACGGGATTCCGATAGATCACGAACCAGCCGACGATCCACACCGCGCCGAGCAAACCGGTGAGGACAAAAGCAGCCTTCCAGCCGAGCGTGCCGATGATCAGCGCGACCACGGGAATCGACAGCGCGGAGCCGACCCGCGAGCCGCTATCGAAGATGCTCGTCGCGATCGCGCGCTCCTTTGGCGCGAACCATTGGCTGACGAGCTTCGTGCAGGACGGATACGCGCCCGCCTCGCCGACGCCGAGCAACAGGCGGCAGCCGAACATGCCCGCGACGCTGGTCGTGACCGCGGTGGCCGCGGTAAACACCGACCACCACCCGACCGCGAGCGGCAACGCGATGCGCGCGCCGACACGATCGACGAACCAGCCGAACGGCATCTGCATCAACGCGTAGGTCCAGAAGAATCCGCTCAGGATGAAGCCCATCTCGGCGGGGCCGATGCCGAGCGCCTTTTCGATTTGCGGCGCGGCGACCGCGAGATTCGCACGATCGATGTAGTTCACCGCGATCGCGAGAAAGCACAGAAAAATCACTACCCAACGCATCTTCTTCTTCATGAAACCGTCTCCTCCTGGGCTGGCATCTACTCTATTTGGATGAACCATGCGGCCTCGTGGCCGCCGGTGTGCTGCCGGGGTGTGCTGCCGGGGTGTGCTGCCGGGGTGTGCTGCCGGGGTGTGCTGCCGGGGTCTGCTACAGATCTACTGCGGATTTGCGGCTCGCGTCGTTAGCCGTCGTGCGTGCACGCGGCAAGCGCCGCGCTTAGACGCGGTTGCTCGACACGCACGCCAAGCTCGCGCGCGAGTTCGATCACCGGCTTGAAACGCCGCTCTTTCTTTTGCTCGTGATTGCGCGCGATGTCGGCGAGCCGATGATCGAGGAACCGCCGGCATCGCGCGTTCGACGAGCGCGAGTTGGCCGGGTTGTTCGCAAATGACAGTCTTCATCGTCATGGAGAAATTGATCGGGTATCGGGATGCGGAGCGACCAGCAGGGCTGCACGGCTGGCGTCTCCGTGGCGTCAATCCGGCCTTACCAATTTGCAAAAATAACGGCGCGTGCGATACTGGTCAAGCCAATTTACACGGAGTTGGGGAAATCCCGAACACTGTCAGCGCGCCCCCGAGGGCGCGCGGTTTGCGTGCCGGGCGCTTCGATCTACAATCGGCGCTCGCCTTATCGGGCTTGCACAAGCTACATCGCCGGGAATCGTTTCGTGACCGCCAAACCTGCCGACACTCGCCGTCTCTATCTTCAGATCGCCGAAAAATTGCGCGATCTGATCGCTCAGCCGGACTTCGCGCCGAACGGCCGCCTGCCGCCCGAGCGCGCGCTGGCGGAGACGCTCGGCGTGTCGCGGCCGTCGGTGCGTGAGGCGCTGGTCGCGCTGGAACTGGAAGGGCTCGTCGAGATTCGCATGGGCTCGGGCGTCTACCTGTGCGCGACGCCGTCCGCGCAGAATGATGCGTCGCTGTCGCAGGCCGAACTCGGCGATAGCCTGCTCGACATCCTCGGCGCGCGCTGCCTGATCGAAGGCTCGATCGTCGCGAGCGTCGCACCGTTCTGCAAACCGAAAGATCTGAAGATGCTGCGCGCCATCTACAACGAGATGGAGCGCGAAGTAAAGGCCGGCAGAATTCCGGTCGCGGCCGATCGCGCGTTCCATCTCGCGATCGCGCAAATGTCCTGCAATGAGGTGCTGGTGCGCACCGTCAGCTCGCTATTCGATGCGCGGCATAGTCCGCTGTCGGAAAAGCTGCGCGGCCACTTCGAGAACGAGACGACGTGGGGCGCCGTGCCCGAAGAACATCTCGTGATTCTGGAAGCGCTGGAGGCGCATGATGCGATTCAGGCGCAGGCGGCGATGCAGCGTCACTTGAAGCTGTCGTTGGAGCGGGTGATTGCGGGGGGGCAGAAGACGTCTTAGGTGCCGCTGCGGGAATACCGCTGATTCACCACTACGCGTCGCCCTCAAACGTCGGTATAAACCTGCATCGCAATCCGCTTGCTCTGCGGCTCACCCTCTGAGATCTGGATCAGCTCGCAAGCACGGCTCTCCGGCTGCGCCATGACTGGCGTCCACACCCAGTAGTGATTGCCCGGCAAGCCATTGACCGCCACCACGCGGTGATTGCCCGCGGCATCGATCGCATGGATCGTCACGCGGCTGATCAAGCCGCCCTTGAGCGCGCGCATATCGTCGACCGCTTCGCTGACCGCGCGCTCGACGCTCATGCCCATTTTCATGTAGAGCACCACCGCGCGCGCCGTGCCGGCGCGGATCGTCATCTCGCCCGCGCCCGTGCATGCGCAGGCGCCGTAACGGCTATCGGCATAGGAGCCCGCGCCGATCACGGGGCTGTCGCCGAGACGGCCCGGATATTTCCAGCCCCATCCCGATGTACTCGTGCCGCTCACGACATTGCGGGCGCTGTCCATTGCGAGAAACACGGTCGTGTCCTTGCCGATCTCCGGATCGACCGCGTCGTGGCAATAGCGTTCGAGCGGCACGTTCGGCCACGCGGCCCTGTCGGTCGCGCTGACTTCGCCGTCGAACCAGCGCGCGTACGCTTTGCGCGAATGTTCGGCGAGCAGCTCGCAGCGCTCGGCACCCGTTTCGGCCGCATAGCGCGCGGCGCCCTCGCCGATCAGCAGCTCGTGCGGCAGCCGCTCCATCACGGCACGCGCGACGCTGACCGGATGCCTGAAGCCCTTCAGGCCGCCGACCGCGCCGGTCCGCAGCGTCGAGCCATCCATCACCGACGCATCGAGCTCGACTTCGCCGAGCAGATTCGGCCAGCCGCCACGCCCGACCGTGCGCACCTCTTCGTCATCTTCGACGAGGCGGATGCCTGCCTCGACCGCGTCGAGCCCGGCACCGCCATTGCGCAGTAGTTCCGCGGTCAAGCCGATGCCGGATTTACCTTCGTTGTTGGTCAGAATAATCATGTGTTTGGGTCTTGCAGGCAGAAATGTGCGGAGCCTCAGGGTCAAAGTCCAGCGCGGAAGTCCTTGTTCCAGAAGTCGAGCATTTCCGTCTTGTGTTTCATCAGCATCGCGAAGTCGACCGGCACGATCCGCTCCAGCTCCTTGCCCGAGAAGCCCACCGCCTGTTGCAACGACGGCGGCAGGTTCGCGTTCGTGATCGTCGGCGCATAGCCCATCGATTCGGCGAACGCGCGCTGGGAACGCGGATCGAGCATCGCATTCAGATAGGGAAACGCGCACGCGGACGACTTGCTGCCCGCCGTGACCGCGGCCTCGAACGTGGCCGGTAATGCGCCCTCCTTCGGGAACACGTAATCGACCGCGAGGCCCGCCTTTTTCCACTGCAGCGTGCGCGCCTTCCACGTGACGGTCACGACGATCTCGCCGCTCTTGAGCGCCGACGCCAGTGCATCGACCGACGGATACACTCGCGGCGATGCCTCGCGCAGCGCGCGCAAATACTTCTGCCCGAGCGCGAGATCGCTCGCTTGCCCACCCGAGGCAAGCGCGCCCGCGAGCGTCAGATAGTCATACTGATCATCGACCAGGCCGATTTTGCCCTTGAATCGAGGGTCCAGCAGCGCGGCGAGACCGTCCGGGCGCGTGCGCACCCTGTCGGTATCGTAGACGAGCACGAGCGCGCTGAAGAGGTGCGGGACCGCGTAGCTGCGACGAAATTGCGGAATCACGTTGGCAAGGTTCGGCAGCCGCAACAGACGACGTCAGGCCTCGGTGGCCCGATCGGTATTTCATGGGATAGGTGGGGAACGCCGCTGCCGCCGCGAAGCGGCAATCGGTCAACTCGCTGCCGTCAAGCGCGTATTCACGGCCGCCAGCACTTCTTCGAGCGTCTCCTCCATCACCTTCGACAATTCGTCGAGATGCGGAGCCGGCGCGGCGCCATGCGGCGTGATCTTCAGCGTATAGAAAGGCATTGCGTGCTCGAAGCGGCGCAAGATCAGATTCGAGTCGAGAAAGTCGTACGCCGACACCGGATGCAGCAAACCAATGCCGAGGCCTTCCTTGACCATCGTCGCGATGTTGACCGAATACGGCGCGGTCGCCACCACCTGCGATTGCAGCTGACCGGTCGCGAACACCTGATCCATGCCCCAGCGCACGAGGTCGGGCAGATCGTACGACACGATCGGCTGATTGCGCAGATCCGCCACCTTGATGACCTTGCGCTTGCCCAGCGGATGACCGGCCGGCAACGCGCAGATCGCGTCGAGCTGCGCGAAGGCGGTCGAATCGGTGCCGGTCACGTCGACCGTATTCGTGACGAGACCGAGCGCGAGTTGACGCGACACCACCTGATCGCGAATCAGCGACGATGCCCCGGTCGTCAACGCAATCTGCACGGCCGGATGCCGGCGATGAAAGTTCGCCACGACGCGCGCGAAGTAGCCGAGCCCGAACGATACGACCGAGCCCACGCGAATCACCGCGGTCGACGGATTGCGCAAGCTCAGCGCGAACTCGCGGATGTTGTCCAGGCCGGCATAGCGCCGCTCGACTTCCTCGAACAGCGCCAGGGCTTCGACGGTCGGTTCGAGCCGGCCGCGACTGCGATCGAACAGGGTGAGACTGGTCGAGCGCTCCAGATCGGTAATCAGGCGGCTGATGCCCGACTGCGAAGTGCCGATGACCTGCGCGGCGCGGGTCGTCGTGCGCGTGAGCATCAGCGCCCTGAATGCGTCGATGTGCCGAAAGTCCATCCGTTCTCTCCGGATTGCATGGGCCGCCGGCGCTTCCCGCTGTCAACCTCGCTCGCAAGGGAGCGCTGCGCATGTCACGCCGGCAAATCAAAGGCATGGATTCTACCGCCCTTCATCACGACCGGAATGCGCTCGCCCTGCCCCAGCAGACAGTCGAGCGACGCAAGCGGATTGCCGTCGACGACGAGCATGTCGGCGTGCGCGCCTGCCGTGATCTGTCCGAGCTGCCCGACCTGGCCGAGCACCTGCGCGCCGACCACCGTTGCGCTGCGCAGGATCTCGAGCGGCGTCAGCACTTCGCTGCGCAAGCGGAATTCATCGCTTTGCAGACGCTGCGATTCGCCGAGCAGATCGCTACCGAAGCCCATCGGCACGCCCGCCGCGCGGAAGATTTCGAGCGAACGCAGGCCCGCCTGGCGCACGCTCCCGATCTTCGCGACGCTGTCGGCGGGCAGGCCGAGCGCTTCGCCTTCGTTCGCGAGCGCGTCGTAGGTGACGAGCGTCGGCACCGCGAACGCGCCGTGCTCGGCCATCACCCGCGCAGCCGCTTCGTCGACCAGATTGCCGTGCTCGATCGTCCGAACGCCACAGCGCACCGCGCGCGCGATCGCCTCGGCCGTGTACGCGTGCGCGAGCACGTAGGTGCCGCGCGCCCGCGCCTCGTGGACGATCGCCCTGATCTCGTCTTCCGAATAGCCCCATGCGCCGACCGGATCGGTGGGCGAGGCGACGCCGCCCGAGGCCATGATCTTGATCTGGTCGGCACCCATCTGCAGCTCTTCACGCACCGCGCGACGCACGGCATCGACGCCGTCGGCGACACGCGATATCGCGCCGACCCGCGCGCAACACCCGCATGGGCTATCGGTGCCGATGTAGTCGCTGCGGCCGCGCATGTCGCCGTGTCCGCCGGTCTGGCTGATCGCGCGGCCCGACACGAACAGGCGCGGACCTTCGGCGAGCCCCTGTTCCAACGCCTGTTTGAGCGCGAAGCCCGCGCCGCCCGCATCGCGCACTGTCGTGAAGCCACGCCGAAGCATGCCTTGCAACAACGGCAACGACTTCAGCGTGACCAGGACGTTCGGCAAGTTCACCTGTGCCGCGAGATTGAGCTGCGTCGCATGCACGTGCACGTGCAAATCGATCAGGCCAGGCATCAGCGTCTTGCCGCGCAGGTCGATTTCGCGTGCGGACGCGCTGCGGATCGGCCGGTCCGAGACCTCCTTGATGCGTCCGTTTTCCACCAGCACCGCGTGGTCCTCACGCAATTCGCCGGCAGCGGGATCGAGCAGCGCGCAGTGCGAGAACAGAATCGACTCCATCAGGTCTCCTCCCGGTACAAGATCCGGGTCATCTCCAACGTTGAAGGGTGTCGCGCGCTGCGCGACTCAATCGATGGTCGCGTGCGCAAGCGTGCGCGGGGTCTTCGTGAGCAGCTCCGGCGTCGGGCCGGTCACGACCGAATCGTCGAGCCGGAAACCGCCGAGGCCGTACACATAGATGCCGGGCTCCGCCGAGTACACCTCGTTGTCCAGCAGCGCGCGGTGATTGAACGCCATGTCGTCCGGATACTCGTGACCGATAATGCCCATGCCATGCCCCGTGCGATGACGGATGTACTTCGCGCAGCCGGCCTGCTCGATCACCGCCTGCGCGGCCGCGTCGATACCCGAAACCGGCTGACCCGTGACGGCCGCCGCGACGGCCGCCTCGTTGGCCGCGCGCGCGACCTCATGAAAACGCGCCTGCTCGGCGCCCGGTTTGCCGCAGAACCAGGTGCGCTCGTTCTCGATCACGAGACCGTTCAAACGCGGAATCACGATATTGACGAGACCGTCGCCCGCCTTGATCTGCGCGCCGCACGACGCACCGTCGCCGTGCGGCGACGCCGATGCCGGTCCCGACAAGGTCCAGCAACGCATCACTTCGAGGTTCTCGCCAGGAAAGCGGCGCGCGCCTTCGGTCACCATCAGGGCGGCCATCTGATAGTCGAGTTCCTGAACGAGCCGTCCGGGGCGAATGTTCTCGCGATAGCGGTCCTGCACCCAATCGGCGAGGCTTGCGGCGGCCCGCATGATGGCAATCTCCTCCCGGTGCTTGACCCAGCGCAACGAGCGCAGCTCGGCGAGCATCGGCAGGAACTTCGCGTCCGGCAGCAGCGCCGCCGCGCGGCCGAGCGGACCGCCGGCGGCTTCGACGCCGATTCGCGATGCGCCAAGCCCGGCGGCGCGCAAACGCGCGGCGATCAGTTCCGGGACTTCCGCGAGCAGCGGCTGCCGCTCGACCACGCGCGGATGCTCGGAGTAGAACGAGATATCGTCGAGCCACAGATGTCCGCGCTCGCGCGCCATCATCACGTGATGCGTCGACAGCTCGTTCATGATCGCGAACGGCTCGCCCGACAGCGGCACGCACACGGCGATCGGCCGCTCCCAGGTCTGCACGTCGACGTGGAAATTGGTCGCCCACTGGAAGAAGTCGGCGGACGTGAAGATCAGCGCATCGACTCGCCGACGTTCCATCAGTTTTTGCATCAGGTCGTGACGGTAAGCGCGAGTCTTGTCGGTGAGGATTGGCATCTGTCGTTCCTTCAGGAAGAAGAATTAAGGAGAGGCGCATCCCACCCACCAGCCCGCGGCGCGCCCTGCCAGTTCAGGTCATCATCGTCTTCGCGTAGCGCCGCTGGATGATCCAGTGCGACAACAGCGCCAGCGCAAACGTGACGACCATCGATACGATCGACAGCACGGCCCCGAACGGCCAGTTGTTCGCCTTGGCGATCTGGTCGTAGATTGCCGGCGTCATCATCGTGATGCCGGTGCCGCCGAGCAGAACCGGTGTCGCGTACGCGTTCATGCACAGAATGAACACGAGCATCGTGCCGGCGGCGACGCCGGGCGCCGCGATCGGCAGCACGACGCGCGCGAGCGTCTGAGCGAAGTTCGCGCCGAGATTGCGCGCGGCTTCCTCGATCGAGAAATCGAGGCCTTCGAGCACGCTCTGCAAGGTCAGGATCATGTACGGCAGAACCACGGCGGTGGTGCCGGCCACCACCGCGAACGGCGTATACAGCAGCCGCACCGGTTGATCGACGAGGCCGAGCGCCATCAGCATCGCATTGACGAAACCCGCGTTGCCGAGCATGACCATCCAACCCGCCGCGCGCACGACGTTGCCGACCAGCAGCGGAAACACCAGCAGCATCACCAGCTGGCTCTTGAAGCGGCTCTGTGTTTTAGCAAGCACATAGGCGACCGGAAAACCGAGTACGAGCGACAGCGCCGTGCACAGCGCGGCCACCTTGATCGTGGTCCACAGCACCGCGTGGTAGTACGGATCGGTCAGAAACTGGACGTAGTTCTCGAGCGTGAACGCCGCCTGCATCATCTGGACCGAGTCGAAATGATTGAAGCTGTAGCGCACCAGTTGCGCGCCCGGCAGCACGATCACGAATAGCACGACCAACACGGCGGGCGCAGCGAGCAGGCCCCCGGCGAAGTCGCGGCGCCGCGGCGCGGCGTTCAGTGCGCTCGTCGTCATGGTTCAAAGTCCCGGCTTGAATTCCTTGTTCCAGAAGTCGAGCAGCGCCGGTTTTTCCGCGGTGAAACGCGCGTAGTCGACTTTCGCGAGGCGATCGAGTTCGGCATTCGTGAAGCCGACGCTCTGTTGCAGCGTCGGCGGCAAGGCCGCATCGGTGACGGTCGGCGCATAGCCCATCGTCTCGGCGAAGCCGACCTGCGCGCGCGGATCGAGCATCGCGTTCAGATAGTTGAAGCCGCACGCACGCGTCGGCGCGTTCTTCGGCACGGCGGCCTCGAACGTGACCGGCACGCCGCCCTCTTTCGGGAACGCGTAGTCGACCGGCACGCCGCCTTTTTTCCACTGCAGCGCGCGCGCTTTCCACATGCAGGTCATCCAGATTTCGCCGCTTTTCAGCGCCGCCGCGACCGTTTCGTTCGACGGATAGACCTTCGGCTGCTGCTTGCGCACCTCGCGCAGAAACTGGATACCGGCCGCCGTGTCGCCATTGTGCTGGCCCGCCGCGAGCGAAGACTGCAGCACGTTGAAGTTGTACAGAATGTCGGAAAAACCCACCCGTCCCTTCAGTTTCGGATCGAGCGCGACCGCGAGCGAATCGGGCTTCGCCTGAAACTTCTCCGGGTTGTAGACGATCACCATCGCACTGAAGATGTGCGGAATCGAATACGGGCGGCGCAGCGCTTCGATCGTGCGCGCCGAGTTCGGCACCAGTGTCGTGTCGAGCGGTTCGAGCACCCCAGAACGGTTGACGTCGAACATGTCGATGTCGGCGAGACAGGCGACGTCGAGCGAACCGTGACGCGACATCTTCTCCGCGCGCAGCTTCGTCATGCGGCCGATCTGATCCGCCGAGTCGTACGTGACGCGACCGCCAGCGGCCTCGATGATCGGCTTGCCGATGTTCTGTTCGAGCAGGTTCAGATAATCGCCGCCCCACGTGCCGACGACGACGTTGGGGCAAGCGTCGGCCGCCAGCGCCGTGCGCGGATCGAAACCGAGCGACGGAGCGACGAGCAGACCGGAAGCAGCTTTCAGAAACGTGCGGCGCGTGATGGGATAGCTCATTTTATGGTCCTTCAGGCGGAAAAAAGCAGGCAATCTTCGGTTCTGAAGCACGCGTGCAGCGTGTCGCCCGGCGACCATGCGGCGGCACCGGCGTGCGCGGTGTTCGGCACGAGCGCGACGAGGCTCTGGCCGCGCTCGCTCGTGAGGCGCAATTCGACGGTCGCGCCGAGATAGATCCGGTCGGCCAGCCGGACCGGGATCGACGCTTCGCTGTGCTCGGGCGCCGCGGCGAGACGCAGGCGCTCGGGTCGGATGCCGAGCGTGTTGGCATTGCGCGCGGCCGCGTTGACCGTGATCTTTTCGCCGTTCGCCGTGATGAACTGGCCGTTGTCGACGTGGCCCGCGAGGAAATTCATGCGGCCCAGGAAGCTCGCGACGAACGGATTGGCGGGCCGCTCGTACAACGCGTCCGCGCTGCCGATCTGCTGCACGCGTCCGTCGTGCATGACGGCCACGCGGTCCGCCATCGCAAGTGCTTCCTCCTGATCGTGCGTGACAAAGATCGTCGTGAGACCGAGACGCTGCTGGAGCGCGCGAATTTCTTCTCGAACCTCGACGCGCAGCTTCGCGTCGAGATTCGACAACGGCTCGTCGAGCAGAAATACGTCGGGCCGGATCGCGAGCGCGCGCGCAATCGCGACGCGCTGCTGCTGGCCGCCGGACAACTGCCGGGGATAGCGTTCGGCGAGCGAGCTCAGCCGCACCATGTCGAGCGCCTCGCGAATGCGCGTGTCGCGCTCCGCCTTCGGTACACGCCGCATTTCCAGACCGAACGCGACGTTCTGCGCGACGGTCATGTGCGGAAACAACGCATAGCGCTGAAACACCATGCCGGTATTGCGCTTGTCGGGTGCGAGCCGCGTGACCTCGGTGTTGCCGATCCAGATTTCGCCGTCGCTCGGCTCGACGAAGCCCGCGACCATGCGCAGCGTCGTCGTCTTGCCGCAGCCGCTCGGGCCGAGGAACGCGACCAGCTCGCCCTCGGCGATATCGAACGACACGTCGGCGACCGCGGTCGTCGCACCGTACTGCTTGCGCAGATTGCGCAGGGATACCTGAGCCATGATCAGATCACCTTGCCGAGCTTCACGAAACGATCGGTGATCAGCATCACGATGCCAAGCAGCACGATCTGCGCGGCTGATACCGCCGCAATGGTTGGGTCGAGATTGAATTCGAGGTACTGCATGATTGCGATCGGCAACGTCGTCTTGCCGGGGCCGACGAGCGGCAAGGTCATCTCGAGGTTCTCGAACGAGACGATGAAGCCGAACAGCGTGGACGCGACGATCGCCGGCCGCAGCATCGGCAACGTGACGCGCCACAGCGTGCGCCACGCACCGGCGCCGAGATTGCGCGCCGCCTCCTCGACGGTGGTGTCGAGCTGGCCCAGGCTCGCGGTGACGAGCCGGATCGTCCATGGGATCGTCAGGCAGATATGCGCGAGCAGCAGGCCGCCGAATGTGCCGACGATGTCGGTGTCGAGCGCATTCTCGGCGCGCAGGTAGAACAGATAGGTCGCAATGCCGGCGACGATACCAGGCACGACTAGTGGCAGCAGCAGCGTGTTGCTGACGAGGCGACGCCCAGCAAACCGGTAGCGCGCAAGCGCGAGCGAGGCGGCGACACCGAGCACCACGCCGCCGATCGCGGCGCCGACCGCGAGCTTCAGCGACAGCACGAAACCATGCGCGAACGCGTCGTTACGCCATGCGTTGACGTACCACGACAGCGTGTAGCCGGACGGCGGGAACGTGATGATCGCGTCCTTGAAGAAGCTCAGCCAGATCACGAAGATCAGCGGGCTCAGCATGAACAGATAGATGAGCGCGACGCCCGCCCTGACGAACCATTTCGCCGGGGACAGACGTGGGTGGGACAAAGCGCGCGCGGAAACGATGCTGCTACCGTCGATCGGAACCTGCGTCACCGCGCTTTCTCCTTGGTCGGGATTACACGTTGGGGTGTGTCCGGCGGAGTGGCGACCTCAGGCCACCCCCGCTCCGCCTCGGCTGGTCACAATGTAAATTTGCATAGCCTGACGAACTGCGATTCACAGTAGCATGAATAAAAAAAGGAGCAAAGCGGGTTCTGGCTAGACGCGCGCTGGGGTTTACGCGGGCGCCGGTCGCCCAGGGGAACGGTGTTTGCGCCGGAATGGCAAACCCGTTGACCGTCGAGGTGGCTTGTATCAGCGCGCCACCGCTGCCCGTGCCCTGCCCGACTTTACGCGCCAGTTCGCGAGCGCGCCGAGCGCCATCAGCACGCTGGTGCCGAGAAACACCGCGCGCATGCCGACGTGTCCGCCGACGAAACCGCCCAGCAACGGGCCGGCCACCTGCCCCGCGTATTGCGACGACACCGAGTACCCAAGGATCGCGCCCGTCACGCTCGCCGGCACGTTATGGCGGATCACGCTCGCGATGCACGGCAACAGGCCGCCCAGTGCCATCCCCATCAGGAAACGCAGCACGATCAGCTGCCAGCTTGCGGTGACGAACGCCTGCGGAACGAGCAACACCGCCGATACGGCGAGGCAGCCGACGATCACATTCCAGTGCCCGGCGCGATCGGCGAACTTGCCGAGACGCGACGACGAGATCACGCTGCCGAGCGCCGCGCCCGACATCACGAAGCCCGCGACCATCGTCACGCTTTGAGGCTTCGTGAGCTGGGCGACGTAGACGGTGATGATCGGCTCGATCGACATGTTCGCGACCATCAGCAGCAGACCCGTGGCAAGCATCGCGATGGCCGGCCGCTTGTCGTCCACCGAGGCCCACGCGCCCTGCTTCGGCGCGCTGTCCGCGCGCTTGCGAACCGGCATTTCGCGAATCAGAAACGCCGTCGCGAGAAAGGCGACGAAGATCGCCGCGCCCGAGGCCCAAAAGGTCGCGCGGATGCCGATCAACGGCGGCAGGAAGCCGCCGATCAGCGGGCCGACCAGATTGCCCGCCATGATCCCCGACGACAGCACGCCGAGCGCCCAGCCCGAACGCGCCTTCGGCGTCTGCGTCGCGACGAGGATCATCGAGCCCGACGCATAGCCGCCGAGCAATCCGGCGAGCAGCCGCAACGCGACCAGCTGCCACGCCGAGTGCGCCATGCCGATCAGCGACATCGCGACCGCCATGCCGAGGCTCGAGCGGATCAGCATCAGCTTGCGGCCGTAGAGGTCCGCGAGCTTGCCCCACAGGGGCGCGACGAGCGCGGCGCTGAAGAAGGTCGCGCCGAACGCGGCGCCGGACCACTGCACGATCGCCGCATGACCCTTTACGCCGAGCTGCTCGACATAGAGCGGCAGGAACGGCAGCAGCAGCGTCATCGCGACGATGGTCGTAAACGAGCCGAACACGCACACGCACAGATTGCGCTGCCAATGCGCGGCGGCTTCATCGCCAGCCGGCGGGGCGGCCTTGGCTGTCGCCGTGGCCTGCGCCTGCGGCGGCACCGGTTCGGCCGATGGTACGTCGAGCTTGCGATTCATCTTCGAGGCTTTCCAGGGTGACGAGGGTCTGTTCGAGCTATCCAAAGCATCGTAACGGGCTGCGCCGCCGCCAGGCAGTCAACCCATCATCCTGGTATCGCGACTACCTCTTCGGAACGCGCGGGCCTGGCTGCGCGCCTCGTTTGCAACTAGTGTTCCGCGGGCGACGTGCTGTGCGACGTCTGCGGCGCGGCCGCCGCCGATGCCGCCGCATCCGACACCCCCACCGCGCCGCCCGGCAGATCGGCCGGCCGCGTCGAACTCACCGCATCCGGATAGAGCTGCATCAGCACGCGCAGCACGCCATTGGTCCAGCCGAAGCCGTCCTGCAGCGGATACTCGCCGCCCCCCGCCGACTTGCCGCTCGCGTCGACGTCGTACTTCTCGACCAGCTTGCCGGTGCGCTGGTAGTACGCGACGTCGGTGCGGATCCAGCGCGTCGCGATATCGCGCGCGAGCTCCGGCTCGCTATAGCGGCGCAGCCCGATCACCGCGAGGTACTGCAGCGGCGCCCAGCCGTTCGGTTCGTCCCACTGCTGGCCGGTGTTGGTCCGCGTCGTCGCGAGACCGCCCGGACGCAGCAGATCGCGCCGGATCGTCTGCGCCACTTCGCGCGCGTCGTTGCGTGTCGCGACGCCGGCGTAAAGCGGGTACACCGTCGCGGCAGTAAGCCGGTGCGTGAGCGTGCGGTGCACGAAGTCGTAGTCGCCGAAAGCGTGCAGTTGCGGATCCCACAGCACCCGGCGGATCGCATCGGCGCGCACCCGGGCGCGTAGTTCGAGGTTCTCGGCGTGGCCTGCATCGCCGGTCACACGGTAGGCTTTCGCGAGCGTGCGTTCGAGGTCCACCATCAGGCAGTTCAGGTCCACTGGCACCAGCGAGGTCACGTCGATGCTCGCGAGCGTCCTGCCGTCGGCGAACCAGCGCGAGCTGAAGTCCCAGCCGGTTTCGCCGCCCGCGCGCAGGTTGCGCCACAAATCCTGCGCATCGCGTTGCGGCATCCGCTGCGCCGTCATCACATCCTCGCGGTACGACTCGTCGCGCGGCGCCGCGCGCTCGTCCCAGTAGCGATTGAGCAGCGTGCCGTCGGCGAGGCGCACGAGATGGTGGGCCGCGTTGCCCGGCGCGAGATGGTCGCTGCCGGCCATCCAGTACGCGTATTCACGGCGCAGCTCGGGCAGATAGCGGGCGTAGACCTGATCGCCCTCCTTGCGCGCGACGAGCTGCACCATCTGCGCGAAGAACGGCGGCTGCGAACGGCTCAGGTAATACGTGCGATTGCCGTCGGGGATGTGGCCATAGCGGTCGATCAAGGTCGAGAAATTGTTCAGCTCGTCGTCGACGAGCGCTTGCTGGCCGCTCGCGTCGAGCCCCAGCAGGATGAAGTACGAATCCCAGTAGTAGATCTCGTCGAAGCGGTCGCCCGGCACGATGTACGGCGACGGCAGCGGCAACAGCGACGAGTACGGGCTCGCGCTCGCATCCGGTTCGCGGCGCAGCACGCTCCACAGCGTATCGATGTGCGCGGTGACGCTCTCGTCAGGATCGGACGCGTAGCGCTTCGGCGCGCGCGGGGGCAGCGTGAAGCGCTGTTCGACAAATTGTTTCAGGTCGAAGCGCGGCTGAGCACGCTGGCTGTCGTAGTCGGCGATGACCTGGGCCGGCGGCTCGCCTGGCGCCATATCGGCGAACGTCTTGCTGTCCGGGTAAAGATGCGCGAGTTCGACGTCGCGATACAGCTCGCCGTACAGCTCGGACGGCGGCGTCGGCACGACCGGCGACGGCTGCGCGTGATTTGTGTTTTCGACGTGCCGGTCCGCTGCGCTGCTGGCGGCATTCGCGGCGGCGGCCGATGCGGGCAGCGTAACGGCCGGCACGGCCGGCTGGGTCTGCGCAACCGTCGGCGCGGATTGCGCAATGACGCTGGTGCTTGCGGCGAGCGCCAGCGCGGCGGCCACGTTGGCTACAACGCGGTGGTACGGCCGCTCGCGGGAACACCAAACGGGAAGATCGTAACGAAATGGCATCGGCGGACCCGTTGAGGACGACGCGGTGACGTCGACGTAGGCGGCCCGCCGCGCGCGCCGATGACATGCTGCACGCTGCCGCGGGGCTTCGAGACGGTCTCGCCAGCAAGTGCGGGGCCCGCTTCGCAAAACGATGTCGCGCGCAAGCGTTTCTCACCAAACTGCGCTCAAGGCATGAGCCTTCATCAGGCCGTGCATCCCGCCGTGCGCGCTGCCATTCAGAATCCCAGCGCGGCCCGGTCCGGCGCCGGCTTGCGGCCCGCTCATTTTAAGCGGAAACCCAGCTTAGCCTCCGGTCCGGAATCCTAGTGACGCCGCCTTCGCGCGCAGATCCGCGAAGCGGTCCGCCGTCGGGTTGATCGCCGGCTTTTGCGACTGATCGATCGCCGCTACGGAGCTTGAGGGCGAAGGCGCCGCCGCCCCCAGACAGGTCCCGCCGAACGGCCCTTGGGCGACCGTGAACGCGGGAGCGTCGGTGCGCGGCGCGTCGTCGAGATCGAGCGCGTAGGCGAGATTGAACGTCGCCGGGTCGCTGCCGCGCACGCCAAGCGGCTGTACGCCGAAGCGCCATTGCAGCAGCGCGTGAATCGAGCTGGGGTCGAACGGATAGCGCGTGATCGAGTTCGCGCGCACGCGCGGGCCAAGCAGCGCGAGCGGCACGCGAAAGCCGAGCTTGCCGTCGTTGCCGAGTGTGAGCTCGCCGTTGCTGATCGGCCTGGTGGGCGGCACCACGTGCTCGAGAAAGCCGCCCCATTCGTCGTAGACGACGATCATCAGCGTGCGGCTCCACGTCGGGCTCGTGCGCAGCGCCTCGTAGACCTGCGCGAGAAACGCCTCGCCGTCGCGGATGTCGGCATGCGGATGATCGTCGGTGGAAACGCCTTCCAGCTCGCCCGCGAAGGACGGATCGACCATGCAGAACGGCGGCAGCGTCCCGGCCGCGGCATTCACGAGGAAATCCGCAAACGGGCGCGAAATGCCCAGATAACGCGTGCCATAAAGCGCCGTGAACGGCACGTCGTGGTAGTAGTAGCGACAGTCGATATTGCCGTCGCTCAGCTTGTCCCAGATCGTGGCGAGCGACGAAGTGTCGGTGCTGTCGTCGAGCCGATCCGTTGCGCCGCTATGCAGATAGAGGCGATTGGGAAAGGTGCTGGTCAGAATGCCGCTGAAGTAGAAGTCGCCGATCGTATAACTGCTCGCCACGGCGTTGAAAAATTGAAGATCGGCCGACGTGTAGTAGCCGATAGGCAGCAGGTCGCCCGGGTTCAGGCTCGTGCCCGGCGTGAGCAGCCAGCCATTCATCGCACCCGATGCCAGTTGCGTGCGCGCCCCCGAGAAGCTGTGATTGGGGTCCTGGTAGGCGCACGCCTGATAGCCGTACGCGGCATTCGCCGCGAGGGAAAACGGCGTTTGCGTCGCGCCGAACGCGTCTTTGAAGTGCTGGTTCGCGGGCATGCCCTCGGCCCCCGGCACCCAGCCGAGGAAATGGTCGAAGGAACGATTTTCCATCGTGACCAGCACGATGAAGTCGATGCCCGAACTGGCGGGCGCGGGCAACGCCGGGCGCGGCAGGCTGTAGCGGTCGGCGGCGTTGGGCGATGGAATGTCGGTAATCGAGGACGCAGGTTCGCTGGCGCTCCCGCCGCCCGGTTGGCCGTCTCCGCCCAATCCACCGCCGCCTCCGCAACCCGATAGCGCAACGCTGCCGGCCACCGCGGCCACGCCCGCAAGAAAGCGGCGGCGGTCGTGTCCCTGATTCGGGTGAGTCTCGTCGCCCATGACACGTCTCCTCGTTGGATGCGGCGCGGGCGTCCGTCCATGCCAGCCTGCCGCGAAGCAAAACGCGCGCGCCGATTCGAGCGGCGGGTTGGTCGTGGGCAGCAAGTTTCGAACCCGAGGTATCCGAGGGCCGTCGCGAAGCGGCGCTCAACGCTAGCGTGGGACAAGGGCGATTCGCCTCCGCCTCGCGTGCTGACTACGCAGGCGCGGCGGTTACGGTGCCGAGGAGTATCGAAGCAGGCCCGCCGCTGCTCCACGCTTGCTGAACGGCGCGCTCTAGATCTCCACGCGCGCGCCGACTTCGATCACGCGATTGGCCGGTAGTTTGAAGAACGCCGCAATATTGCCCACGTTGTGCAGCATCACCGCGAAAAGCCGCTCGCGCCATAGCGCCATCCCGTGGCCGCGTTTGGGTACCACGGCCGCGCGGCTCAGGAACCACGATGTGTCGTCCAGGTTGAAGGCCAGTTCCGGCGATTTGTAGGCGGCCAGCGTGCGCGGCAAGTCCACTTCGTCCTTGAATCCGTACTTCACCGTTGCGTGCCAGCAACCCGTGCACAGCGGCCTGATCTGCACGCGCTCGCTGTCGGCCACCCACGGCACGTTCTTCGTTATGACGCTCAGGAAAACCGTGCACTCATGCAGCACACGGTTGTGCCGCAGGTTGTTGACGAGCGCGTGCGGCACCGCGTCGGCGTCCGGCGTCAGGAAGATCGCCGTGCCGCCCACGCGCGTCGGCGAACTTTCGAGCAGCGCAGCGAGGTACGGCTTGAGCGGCGTCTTTCCCGCCCGCACGCGCGCTTCGGCCAGCATCATTTCCCAGCCGCGTCCCCACGTCGCCATGACCGTGAACACGATCGCGCCGATCACGAGCGGGAACCAGCCGCCATCGACGATCTTGAGCAGATTAGCCGAGAAGAACAACGCGTCGATCACGAAGAAGAACGCGGTGGACAGCAGGCACAGCAGCCAGTTGTAGCGCCACGCGTAACGCACGACGAAGAACGTCAGGAACGTGGTGATGAGCATCGTGCCGGTCACGGCGATGCCATACGCGGACCCGAGCGCCGTGGACGAGCGAAAGCCCAACACCGCCCCAACCACGGCGATCAACAGGATCCAGTTGATGCCGGGCACGTAGATTTGCCCGATCTCGCGCTCCGACGTATGCACGACGTTCATGCGCGGCAGGAAGGAAAGCTGCATGGCCTGCATCGTCATCGAAAAGGTGCCCGAAATAACGGCCTGCGAGGCGATCACGGTGGCGATCGTCGCCAGCACGATCATCGGCACGATGGCCCACTGCGGGAACAGGCGGTAGAACGGGTTTTGCACCGCGCCGGGATTCGCCAGCAGCAGCGCGCCCTGGCCCAGATAGTTGAGCGCGAGCGCGGGAAAAACGACGCCGAACCAGGTAAGGCGGATGGGTCGCTTGCCGAAATGGCCCATGTCGGCGTAGAGCGCCTCGGCGCCCGTCAGCGAGAGCACCACCGCGCCGAGCGCGACGAACGCAAGCCAGCGGTGATGCATGACGAAGCCGAGCCCTTCCAGCGGATTGAGCGCATACAGCACGACCGGCGCGGCCATGATGTTCGAGACGCCCGCCACGCCGATCACGACGAACCAGAGCACCATCACGGGCCCGAACACGGCGCCGATGCCGCCCGTGCCGTGCTTTTGCGTGACGAACAGGATGATGAGCGCGGCGAGCGTCACTGGAATCACATAGGTCTTGAGCCCGGGCTCGACGACTTGGAGCCCTTCCACGGCGCTCAGCACGGAAATGGCCGGCGTGATCACGCTATCGCCGAAGAACAGCGCCGCGCCCATCACGCCCACCACGAGGAGGCTGCGACGCAAACGCGGCCGCGACGCGATCGACGACGCCGCGAGCGCGAGCAGCGCCATGATGCCGCCTTCGCCATGATTATTCGCCCGCAGGATCAGTACGACGTACTTGAGCGAAACGACGATCATCAGCGACCAGAAGATCAGCGAGACGATGCCGACGATATTGAAAGCATTGAGCGTGAGACCGTTGCTGGGATCGAACACGGTGGCGAGCGTATAGAGCGGGCTCGTGCCGATGTCGCCGTAGACCACGCCGAGCGCAGCCAGCGCGAGCGCTGGCAGAGGCGGCGAGGCTTCGCCGTGGCCTTCCTTCGCCGGCGCGGCGGATGCGGAATGTGCCATGTCTGCCTCCTCATACGAATCGCGCGTGAGCCGCGATGGCCGCGCCGCGGGTTCGCTTCGATTCTATCGTTTCGTTGATGTGAATTCGTTTGGGTCGTACGGGCTGGATCGTGCCGGGTGTGCGCTAGAGAAAGTATAGAAATTTCCGGCGAAAATGCGCTTCGCGCGGGGATGCCAACTGCCGTCCATTGTCAGCTTAACGTCAGGCGGAACGGCGAAAGCGAAGCTACCCAGGCAGTGACGTCGCGCGCTTCCTGACGCGGATCAACGAGAGAATAAAGGCCGTTCGCCGCCAGGGATTTCCCCTCCTTCGCCATACCGGAAAATATCCTAGTATCAAGGAGTTAAAACTAACTAACTCATCAATTAGTCTGGTGTCCATGCCGCAAGCCGCCCGTTCCCGAATGGGTCGCCGTCCTCATTCGCAGGACTTCGACGCACGCGAACATCTGCTCGATGTCGCGGTGGCGCTGTTCGCCGAGCGCGGTATCGCCAACACGACGGTTGCGCAGATCGCGGCGGCGAGCGGCGTGACATCCGCGATGGTGCACTACTGGTTCCAGACGCGCGAAAAGCTGCTCGACGCGTTGTTCGAGGAAAGGCTCGTCGCCGCGTTCGGCGCGATCTGGGACCCGGTCGATCCCGAACACGACGAACCGCTCGCGCTGACGCAAGGCATCGTCAAGCGCATGTTCGATGTCACCGAAACCATGCCGTGGCTGCCTTCGCTCTGGCTGCGCGAGATCGTCAACGAAGGCGGTTTGCTGCGCGAGCGCGCGTTTGCGCGGATCCCCGTGCAAAAGCTCGCCGCGTTCGGTCAGAACATCGCGCGTGGCTGCGCGTCGGGTCAGTTGAACGCCCAGCTCGAACCGTTGCTGCTGTTCAACTCGGTGCTCGCTCTGGTGATGCTGCCGCAGGCAACCGCGAGGATCTGGCAGCGCCTGAATCCGCGCACCTCGTTCGATCGCGCGACGCTCGAACGCCATGTCGTCGCGCTGCTCGCGCAGGGCATGAGCGCAACCACGGCGGTCGAAACCAACGCCAAGGCCGCAACCGGGGCGACGTCCACCGCACGCCGCGCGAAGGGCAAGCCGTCATGATCGTGTTCGCCAGCTCATCCCGACGTGCCGCGTTGCTCGCGCTGTGCATCGCGTGCGCAAGCTGTTCGCGACCACCGGCGAACACGTGGCAAGGCTATGTGGAAGGCGAGTTCCTGTACCTCGCGTCTTCGCAGGCGGGACAGTTGACCGAGCTCTCGGTCTCGCGCGGGCAGACCGTCGCGCAGAACACGCCGCTCTTCGCGCTCGAAGCGCAGAACGAAACCGACGCCGTCGCGCAGGCGGGCGAGCAACTGCGCTCGGCCCGCGCCCAGCTTGCCGACCTTGGAACCGGCAAGCGTCCGCCGGAAGTCGATGTGACGCGCGCGCAACTCGTGCAGGCCGAAGCCGATGCGACGCGCGCCGCGACGCAGTTCCGCCGCGACCAACAGCAATTCGGCGCGGGCGGCATCGCGCAAAGCCAGCTCGACGACTCGCGCGCGACCGCGTTGTCGAGCGCCGCGCACGTGCGTGAGTTGCAAAGCCAGCTGGCCGTCGCGCGTCTGCCTGGGCGGATCGAACAGATCCGCGCGCAGCAGGCGCAGGTCGACGCGGCGCAGGCCGAGCTCGGCCAGGCCCAATGGAAGCTCGATCAGAAAAGCGTGCACGCGCCGCACGCCGGCCTCGTGTTCGACACGATGTATCGCAGCGGCGAATGGGTGCCGGCCGGCAGCCCCGTCGTGCGCATGCTGCCGCCGGAGAACGTCAAGGTGCGCTTTTTCGTGCCCCAGGGAGTGGTCGGTTCGCTCGCGCCGGGCCGTCGCGTATCGATTCATTGCGACGGTTGCGCGGCCGATGTGCCGGCCGTGCTCAGCTTCATTTCGGACCAGGCGGAGTACACGCCGCCGGTGATCTTCAGCAACGAAAGCCGCGCGAAACTCGTGTTCATGGTCGAAGCCCGACCCCGGACCGCCGATGCGCCGAAGCTGCGGCCCGGCCAACCCGTCACGGTCACGCTGCAATGAGTGCGCCCGCGCCCCCCGGCAATGCCAGCGACCCCGTGTACGCGATCGACGTGCAGGGGCTGAACAAGCATTTCGGCACCAGGCACGTGGTCAACGATGTCACGATGCGCGTGCAGCGCGGTGAGATTTTCGGCTTTCTCGGCCCCAACGGCAGCGGCAAGACCACCTGCATCCGCATGATGTGCGGACTGCTGACGCCCGACTCCGGCAGCGGCACGTGTCTCGGCTACGACATCGTGCGGGACAGCGCGCAGATCAAGCGGCGCACCGGTTATATGACGCAGCGCTTCTCCTATTGGGAAGATCTGACGATCCGCGAAAACCTCGACTTCGTCGCGCGCCTCTACGAGATGAAGAACCGCCGCGAGGCGGTCGATCGCGCGCTCGAACAGCTTGGCCTTCAAAGCCGTGCGAAGCAGTTGGCCGGCGCACTGTCGGGCGGATGGAAGCAGCGTCTCGCGCTGGCCGCGTGCATGCTCCATGAGCCGGCACTGCTGCTGCTCGACGAACCGACCGCAGGTGTCGACCCGAGCGCGCGCCGCGACTTCTGGGAAGAGTTGCATCGCCTCGCGGCGCGCGGCATCTCGGTGCTCGTCAGCACGCACTATATGGACGAAGCGGAACGCTGCCACAAGCTCGCTTATATCGCCTACGGCAAGCTGCTCGCGCAGGGCACGTCGAAACAGGTCATCGATTCGCAAGGGCTCGTGACGTGGGCCGTGTACGGCCAGAATCTCGTCGAGCTCGGCGACCGGCTGCGCCGCTCGCCCGGCGTCGAGCAGACGGTGGCGTTCGGTTCGTCGCTGCACGTGAGCGGTCCGGACACGCCCGAACTCCACGCCACGATCGACCAGCTGGCTCATTCGGACCCGGCGTTGCGGATCGAAAGACAGGAAACCGGCCTCGAGGACGTGTTCATCTTCATGATGAACCGCTCGACCGACAATTACGCCACCCCTTCGGGCAAAGCATCGTGAATTCCGCCCGCCGACTTCCACGCTTTTCGCTGATGCGTTGGTGGAGCGTCGTGCGCAAGGAGTTTTTGCAACTGAAGCGCGACCGCATCACGTTTGCGATGATGATCGTGCTGCCGATCATGCAGATGGCGCTGTTCGGCTTCGCGATCAATACCGACCCCAAGCATCTGCCGACCGCCGTGATCGCCGCCGATCACAGCGAGTTCACGCGCAGTTTCCTGATGGCGATGCGCAACTCCGATTACTTCGACATCGTATCGACGCTGCCCGACGAAGAATCCGGTCGCCGCGCGCTCGCGCAGGGCAAGGTGCTGTTCGTGCTGAATATCCCCGTCGGTTTCACGCGCGATCTGGCCAAGGGCGCGCGGCCATCGCTGCTCGTCGAAGCCGACGCGACGGACCCCACCGCGGTGGGCACCGCGCTCGGCGCGCTGCCGTCGATCGCGCAGTCGGTGTTGCGGAAGGACCTCACGGGTCCGCTGTCGACGCTCGCAGTCGGCCCCGCCGCTTTCGACGTTCAATTGCACCGGCTCTACAACCCCGAAAGCCTGACCCAGTACAACGTGGTGCCCGGCCTGATGGGCGTGATCCTGACGATGACGATGGTGATGATGACGGGCCTCGCGATCACGCGTGAACGCGAGCGCGGCACGATGGAAAATCTGCTCGCCACGCCGGTGCTGCCGCTCGAAGTGATGACCGGCAAGATCGTGCCTTACGTGGCGATCGGCCTGGTGCAGGTCAGCATCATTCTCGCCGCGGCGCGCTTCGTGTTCAACGTGCCGTTCGAAGGCAGTCTGATCGCGCTGTATCTGTCCGCTCTATTGTTCGTTGCGGCCAATCTGACGATCGGCATTACGCTGTCGTCGCTCGCGCAGAACCAGTTGCAGGCCATGCAACTGACGATGTTCTATTTTCTGCCCAACATCCTGCTGTCGGGTTTCATGTTTCCGTTCGCGGGCATGCCGAAGTGGGCGCAGTACATCGGCAACCTGTTGCCGCTCACCTACTTCAACCGGCTGGTGCGCGGCATTCTGCTCAAGGGCGTCGGTTGGGCCGACATGTGGCCGCATGTATGGCCGCTGCTGATCTTTCTGTTCGTCGTAATGGGTATCGCCGTGAAGTTCTATCGGCGCACGCTCGATTGAGGAAGGCCTGCAATGTGTTCCGCTCCTGGCTTTCGTGACGCGGTTTTTCATCGCGCGGCTTGTTGGTCCCAGCGTTCCGCCCTGCGCCGGCTGGCCGGCTTCTGCGCAAGCGCGGCATTGTGCGCGTGCGCCGTCGGCCCGGATTTCCATCGACCCGACGTGACCCGCGTGTCGAGCTATACCGCCGCGCCGCTTGCGGCGAGCACCGTCGCAGCCGATGGTCCCGGCGGCGCCGCGCAACACTTCGTGCCGACCGAGGTGCCCGGCGACGGCTGGTGGCGCGCTTTCGGCTCGCCGGCGCTGGACGCGCTCGTGCAACAGGCGCTCGACGATAGCCCGACTCTCGCGCAAGCCCGCGCGAAACTCGACGAAGCGCAGCAGGACTATCGCGCGCAGGCGGGCGGCACGCTATGGCCGCAAGTCGATGCGAACCTGTCGACCACGCGCGAGAAGATCGATCCGGAGGCGCTCGGCTTCGGTCAGCTGACGCAGGGCCGCGCGTTTGCGCCGTTCACGCTGTACAGCGCACAGGTCACGGTGTCGTACACGCTCGATCTGTTCGGCGCGAATCGCCGCGCGCTCGAAGCGGTGGCCGCGCAGGTCGACTATCAGCAATACGAACTCGAAGCCGCGCGTTTGACGGTCGCGGGCAACGTCGTGACGGCGGCGATCCGACGCGCGTCGCTTGCGCGGCAGATCGCCCTCACCGAAGCGCTGCTCGCCAACCAGATGCAGCAACTCGATATCGCCGAACGCCGCTATGGCGCGGGCGGCATCTCCGAGGTCGATCTGCTGAGCCAGCGCACGCTCGTGCAGCAAACCCGCGCGACGTTACCGCCATTGCGCACGCAGCTTGCGCAGACCGATCATCAACTCGCGATCTATCTGGGACGCGCGCCGGCGGAATTGGCCACCACCCACGACCTCGCCGCGCTCGACCTAGATACGCTAGTGCTGCCGGCCGATCTGCCACTGACCTTGCCGTCGACGCTCGCGCGGCAGCGGCCCGACATTCGCGCGTCCGAGGCGCTGTTGCATCAGGCGAGCGCGAACATCGGCGTCGCGACCGCGAACCTGTATCCGCGCATCACGCTGTCGGGCAGCGCGGCGACCGAACGCGTCAACGTGTCCGATCTGCTGACGGGCTTCAACGTGTGGAATTTCGGAGCGGGTCTCACGCAGCCGCTGTTCCACGGCGGTGAACTGCTGGCGCGCAAGCGCTCGTCGGAGGCGGCCTGGCAAGCGGCGCTCGCCGTCTACAAGCAAACCGTGCTGCAGGGACTGCAACAGGTCGCCGACGCGCTGCGCGCGCTCGATCAGGACGCGATTGCATTGCAGGCGCTCGACGCCGCGCAGCGCAGCGCACAACACAGCGCAGGGATCGCCAGCCAGCGGTATGCGGCGGGCGGCATCAGTCAATTGACACTGCTCGATACGCAGCGCCAGGAATTGCAGACCGGACTCGATCGCACCAAAGCCGCCGCGCAGCGTTATGCCGATACCGCCGCGCTCTATCAGGCGCTCGGGGCGCGGCCTTGAGTCGATCGGTTGGTCATCGGTTTGCAGGCGTCTCGCGCCGCACCTTGTTCAGCACTAGGGTCTGTTTACATATGGAACGCACGTGCGTTGCCGCGAGAAGGGCCGCTCGCAAGGATTGCGACGCCGCGAATACTCGACGTATTCGCAAGGAGCATGACGCAGCGAGCGGCCCTTCTCGCGGCAACCCCAGTTCTGAAATTCATTCCAGGGGAATGCCCGCTATCGGCCGCATGGCGGCGTCGTGCGTCGCTCACGTGGCACGGCCACGCAGCGCTCCTTACTCCTTGCCCTGCGCCCCGAAGGAAGTCCCCTTGGGGGACGGCCGATAGCGGGCATTCGCACGTGCGTTCCATATGTAAACAGACCCTAGGTACGCGAACGAGCCGATCACGATGCCCCAGAACGCGGAGCCGAGCCCGAGGAACGTCATACCGGATGCGGTCGCGAGAAACGTGATCACGGAGGCCTCGCGATGGTCTTCGTCCTGGATCGCGCCCATCACGTTCGACGTGATCGCACCGATCAACGCGAGGCCCGCCAGAATCGCGACGAACTCCTTCGGCAGCATCGTGAACAGCGCGACGATCGCACCGGCGAACGTGCCGCCGATCAGATAGAACACGCCGTTCGCCATGCCCGCGATATAGCGCTTGTCCGGGTCGTCGTGCGCATCCTTGCCCGTGCACAACGCCGCCGTAATCGCGGCGATCACGATCGTGATGCCACCGAAAAACGCCACGCCGATCGACGCGATGCTCGTCGCGGTGATGATCGGCCGGGCCGGCGTGTGATAGCCGGACACGCGCAGAATCGCCATCCCCGGCAGAAACTGCCCGGTCAGACTGACGACCACGAGCGGCAACGCAAGACTCAGCGTCGAACTCAGCGTCCATTCGGGTTTGATGAAGATCGGCCGCGTGACTTGCAGCGGCAGCGCGCCCAGGTGCGCGGCGCCGAGCGCAATGGCGAGCACCATGCCCGTCAACAGCACCAGCACGATGCAATAGCGCGGCAGCAGGCGCCTGAACACGATGTACGCGCCGATCATGCCGAACGCCAATGCAGGCATCGACGCCGCCGCCTTGAACGCATGCGTGCCGAACTGCAGCAGAATGCCGGCCATCATCCCGCAGGCGATGCCCTTCGGGATGCTGCGCACCATGCGGTCGAAATAGCCCGAGATACCGATCAGCAGAATGATCACGGCGGCGCTCAGATACGCGCCCACCGCCTGATGCAGCGTCAACGCGGGAAACAGTCCGACCAGCAGCGCGGTGCCGGGCGCCGACCACGCGGTCACGACCGGCACTTTCAGCTTCCAGCTCGCGAAGATGCCGGAGACGGCCGCGCCGATCGAGATGCCCCATACCCACGACGCAACCATCTCGTTGGGCATGTGGGCCGCTTGCGCCGCCTGGAAGAAGATCACGAGCGGGCCCGCGTACGAAATCAGCACGGCCAGAAAGCCGGCCACGACGGCGGACACGGACCAGTCGGCCGCAACGGCGCGCGTGGTCGGCGCCTGGCTAGGGGTGGGATTCATCGTCGATGTGAGTCAGGGCGGCCCGCTGTCGGTGACATGCGCCTCGCGGCGCAGGTTGCCGCTGGCCGCCGCAAGTCACCGTCAGAGCGCGGAGTCATTCCGGGCCGATAGTATGAAGGACGATCGCCGCGCGGCCTATCGGCATTGTTCAGCCGCAGCCGCTCGCTAGCCCTGATCGCCGCCGCCGACCGGCAGCACGGTGCCGGTGATATACGACGCGTCATCGGAAGCGAGGAACAGGATCGCGCCGACCTGTTCGTCGATCGTGCCGTAGCGATGCATCAGGCTCGACGCGATCGTTTGATCGACGATGCCCTGATACCACGTCGCTTCCTGCTCGCTTTGCGGTGCCGTATTGCGCGGCACGCGGCGCGGCGGCGCTTCGGTGCCGCCGGTCGCGACCGCGTTGATGCGGATGCCGTGTTCGGCATGCTCGAACGCGAGGCTCGCGGTCAGCGCGTTGACGCCGCCCTTAGAAGCTGCATACGGCACGCGATAGATACTGCGCGTCGCAATCGACGACACGTTGACGATCGCCCCGCTCGCGCGCTTCAGCATCACGGGCAACACCGCGTGGCAGCACCACAGTGTCGGGAACAGCGAACGCCGCACCTCGGCCTCGATCTGCTCTGCTTCATATTCCTCGTACGGCTTCGCCCAGATCGTGCCGCCGACGTTGTTGACGAGCGCGTCGATGCGGCCGAACGCCTCGATCGCGAAGGCCGTCATCGCGGCCGCGCCCGCATAGGTTTCGAGGTCGGCGATGAACGCGCGCGCTTCGCCGCCTGTGCGTGCGATCTGTTCGGCCACCTCGTGCACGATCGGGGAACGGTCGACCAGCACCAAAGCCGCGCCCTCGCGCGCCGCGCGCAACGCGACGCCACGGCCGATGCCCTGGCCCGCGCCGGTCACGACGAGCACCTTGCCCTTGAAGCGATCGGTAAAGGTCGAAGTCATGCTACGTTGCTCGCAGAGAATTTTTCGTAGTAGAAGTTCACGGGCTCGACGCTGCTGTCGCGCAGCCAGCCCTGCACCGCTTCGACCATCGCGACCGGGCCGCACAGGTAGACGTCGACGTCGCCGTCGTTCAGCCATTCGCTATCCACATGCGCGGTCACGTAGCCCTTGCGCTCGTGGCTGCTCGCGGAATCGACGACGCAGGTGCGATAGCTGAAATTCGGCAGTGAGCGCTGCGCCTCTTCGATCTGTTCGAGCGCGACCAGATCGATGTCGTTGGTCACGCCGTACACGAGGCGCACCGGCTGCAGGTTGCCGCTCGCCTTTAGCACGTCGAGCATCGACAGAAACGGTGCGATGCCGGTGCCGCCCGCGAGGAACAGCACCGGACGCTGCGGATCGCGCAGATAGAAGCTGCCATACGGACCCGTGAAGCCGATCTGCTGACCAGGCTGCGCATCGTTGCTCAGAAAGCCGCTCATCTTGCCGTCCGGCACGTTGCGCACGACGAACGCCGCGCGCGTCGCGCCCGGCGCCGAGCTGAACGAGTACGACCGGCTCTCGCCGCTCGCGCCCGGAATCTCGACGTTCACGTATTGACCCGCGAGGAAGCTCGGCGCGCTCGCGCCGTCGATATCGACCGAGAAATGGATCGTCGAATCCGACAGCCGTTCGACCGCCGCGAGCGTGCCTTCGAAACGCGACACCCCGGTCTTGCACGCCGCCGACGACGCCTGCACGCGAATCACCAGATCCGAGCGCGGCCGCGTCTGGCACGCGAGGATATAGCCCTGGCTCGCTTCCTCGGGGCTCAACGCATCTTCGACGTAGCTCGACTCGGGCATGTCGTACGCACCCGATTCGCACAGCCCCCGACAGGTGCCGCACGCGCCTTCACGGCAATCGAGCGGAATGTTGATCTTCTGCCGGTAAGCGGCATCCGACAGCGTTTCGTTCTCACGGCAGCTGATGAAGCGCGTGACGCCGTCTTCGAACTGAAGTGCAATAGTGTGTTCCATGACCTGTCTCCTGCAACCGCACCGGCTAGATGTGGTAGATGTCGATGACCTGATTGATGTAGTCGTTCTTCAGCACGACGTACTTGCTCAGGATTTGCGGCTGCGCGCCGTTGAAGTCGATCACGTAGCGCGACATGCCGAAGTAGCTGTAGTTCGTCTTGTAGCGATGGCTCAGCGTGTGCCAGTTGAAGCGCACCGTGTACACGCCGTTGTCCGCGCTCTCCACTTCGACGTTGGCCACGTTGTGGCTCGTGCGCGTGTCGGGCATCGTCGCGCTCGAACGCTCGGTCTTGATGCGGAACACGCGGTCTTCGAGGCCCTGGCGGTTCGGGTAGTAGATCAGCGAAATCTCGCGCTGCGGATCGGTGACGAGCTTGTCCTCGTCGTCCCACGACGGCATCCAGAACGACGCGTCCGGGTGATAGCAGGCGAGCCACTCGTCCCATTGCTCGTCGTCGAGCAGGCGGCTTTCGCGGAACAGGAAAGCCTGAATATCGGTGATGGCGATGTTGCTCATGCGCGGCTCCCCGGCGCATTCAGCGCCTTTTTCATCGTGTCGATCCAGTAGCGGTGCTGCACCGTGTAGAGGCCCTCGTCCTCGGTCTTCACACCGCTCATCACCGGATTGAGGCCGATCTTTTGCGCGGCTTCGTCCGCGCCGTCGATCCAGTGCTTCGAACCGCGGCACATGTCGTTCCATTCGACCGCTCGGCCCGCGTAGCCCAGCTGGCAGGCGCGGAATTCCTCGAGGTCGTCGGGCGTGGCCATGCCGCTCACGTTGAAAAAGTCCTCGTATTGACGGATGCGGCGCGAGCGCGCTTCGTCGGACTCGCCCTTCGGCGCGATGCAGTAGATCGTCACCTCGGTCTTGTTGACCGACAGCGGCCGCAGCACGCGAATCTGCGAGCCGAACTGGTCCATCAGATACACGTTCGGGTAGAGGCACAGGTTGCGCGAGTTCTGGATCATCCAGTCCGCGCGCTCGGCGCCGCAGCGCGCGGCGAATTCCTCGCGGCGGCTGAAGTTCGGACGGTCTTCGGGATTCGCCCAGCGCGTCCACAGCAGCATGTGACCGTGCTCGAACGCGTAGAAGCCGCCGCCCTGACGGCCCCAGCTGCCGGCATCCATCGCGCGGATCTTGTCTTCGCGCGCGTTCTCTTCCTTGCGATGATTGGTCGTTGCCGCATAGTTCCAGTGCACGGCCGACACGTGATAACCGTCCGCGCCGTTTTCGGCGGTCAGCTTCCAGTTGCCTTCGTACGTATAGGTCGACGAGCCGCGCAGCACTTCGAGACCGTCTTCCGACTGGTCGACGATCATGTCGATGATGCGCGCGGCCTCGCCGAGGAACGTCTCGAGCGGCGGCACGTCATCGCTGAGGCTGCCGAACAGGAAGCCGCGATAGTTGCCGAAGCGCGCGAGCTTCTTCAGGTCGTGCGAGCCTTCCTTGTTGAAACAGTCGGGATAGCCGGCGTCCGCGGGGTCCTTGACCTTCAGCAGCTTGCCGCTGTTGTTGAAGGTCCAGCCGTGGAACGGGCACGTATAGGTCGCCTTGTTGCCGCGCTTGTGGCGGCACAGCATCGCGCCGCGATGGGTGCACGAGTTGATGAACGCGTTCAGCTCGCCCTGACGATTGCGTGCGATCACGACCGGCTGACGGCCCATGTAGGTCGTGAAGTAATCGTTGTTGTTCGGAATCTGGCTTTCGTGGGCCAGGTAAATCCAGTTGCCCTCGAAAATGTGCTGCATTTCGAGTTCGAACAGACGCTCGTCGGTAAACGCGCTGCGATGCAGGCGGTAATCGCCGCGCTCGCTGTCTTCGACGAGAAAGTCGTCGATGTTCTTCAGTTGCGGAGTGTGATCCGGGTAGATCGGAATCATGCGTGTCTCCTGATTCGGACTGTTGGTATGCGTGCGACGCACGCGTATAGGGAGCGGCCTGCCTGCCGGGAGGCCGGTGGCCGGTTGGTCTTTCACGTCGGGGAGCGGAGGCGGTGCGCCTCCGTATGGCGTCAGGCCGTGGCGCGCAAGCGCTCGACCTTCGGCACGGGAGGCGGGACCTGGTGCCTGAGGGAATCGGTGCACAACCCTTGCATCGGGGTTGCGATATCAGCATGTCTCATTGCTGCTCCTGAACTCTTTCTAGGTCTTGGATCCCATGCGCGAGGATTTGCCTGCGCCGTCTCCGGGGGCCGACCGACGCTTCAGACCCGGCCGAGTTATCGATGCTCGGGAGGTATAATTTTGTGGGGCGTCTACGGTAACTGAAGGATAGTTCTACGCCATTTGCATCGTCCAACACTGATTTGGTATCGCGACGATACTTAAAAGGTATTTCTATGGAACTGCGCCATCTGCGCTACTTCGTGGCCGTCGCCGAGGAATGCAATGTCACCAAGGCCGCCAAACGTCTGCATATTGCGCAGCCGCCGCTGAGCCGGCAGATCCAGCAGCTCGAAGACATCCTTGGCGTGCAACTGTTCGAGCGCAACTCGCGGCCGCTGAAGCTGACCGAGGCTGGCCGCTTCTTCTACTCGCACGCCGTGCAACTGCTCGCGCAAACGACGGAAATCGAGGCGATGACGCGGCGCGTCGGCAAGATCGAGCGCAGTTTGTCGGTGGGCTTCGTCGGCTCGACGCTGTACGGCATGCTGCCGAAAATCATCCGGCGCTTTCGTACCGAGAACAGCACCGTCGAGCTGAGCCTGCACGAGATGTCGACGATGGATCAGATCAAGGCGCTCAAGGAAGGCCGCATCGACGTCGGCTTCGGCCGCATCCGTCACGAAGACCCGAGCATCCGGCGCATCGTGCTGCGCGAAGAACGGATGATCGTCGCGCTGCCGCTCGGCCATCCGCTGATCGCCGCGAAGCCGGTGCTGTCGCTGCACGACCTGACCGGCGAAACGCTGATCATTTTCCCGAAGGCGCCACGGCCCAGTTACGCGGACCAGGTGCTCGCCGCGTTTCACGATCGCGGTCTGAAGCCGCAGCGGCTCTACGAGACGCGCGAATTGCAGATCGCGCTCGGACTCGTCGGCGCGGGCGAAGGCATCTCGATCGTGCCGGCGAGCGTGTACGGCTTGCAGCGCGGCGACGTCGCCTACAAGGACCTCGACGATCAGAACCTCGTGTCGCCGATCATCATGAGCATGCGCATGCTCGATGAATCGGCCGACATCCAGCGCATGCTCGAACTGATCTACGCGCTGTACGACGAAGAGCACATGACCTATCTGCCGCCTTCGCATTCGTAGAGCGGATTGCGCGGTCCGACGCCTAGGCGGGCGTCGCCGTAACGAAGTTGTATGGACAAGATATCCGCCACGGTATAGACCGCGGGTATACGCGAAAATTCCGGCTGCGCCCGCAGCCCTTCAATTAGCCTTTAAAGCTTGTCCACAAAGGCTTTAACGCCTATTCCCTGTCTCCTTCCCGGGTGCCTGTAAGCACTAACCCCGATTGCCGCTCATCGCTCGTACGGGATAATTTGTCTATACAACATCGCACCTCGCAGCATCCCTCCCGGAGACTTTATGAAGAAACTCGCCTTGTCCCTCGCCCTCGCGCTCGCTGCCACCGGCGCCTTCGCCAAAGATTGGTCCACGGTTCGCTTCGGCGTGGATGCGAGCTACGCGCCGTTCGAATCGAAAGCGACCGATGGCAAGCTGGTCGGCTTCGACGTCGACCTCGGCACCGAAATCTGCCGCCGTTTGAACGCGAAGTGCGTGTGGGTCGAGCAGGACTTCGACAGCATGATTCCGGCACTGAAGGCAAAGAAGTTCGACGGCGTGCTGTCGTCGATGTCGATGACGCCGCAACGCGCCGAACAGATTGCCTTCTCGACGAAGCTGTTCAACACGCCGACACGTCTCGTCGCGAAGCAGGGTTCGGGCATCCTGCCGACCGCCGACTCGCTGAAGGGCAAGACGGTGGGCGTCGAACAGGGCACGATCCAGGAAACCTACGCGAAGACCTATTGGGAGGCGAAGGGCGTGAAGGTCGTGCCGTATCAGAACCAGGACGCGGTCTATACCGACCTGCAGTCGGGCCGTCTGGACGCAGCGCTGCAGGACGCGGTGCAGGCTGACCAGGGTTTCCTGAAGACGCCGCGCGGCGCGGGCTTCGACTTCGTCGGCAAGACCATCGACGATCCGAAGATCCTCGGCAACGGCGCGGGCATCGGCATGCGCAAGGAAGACGCCGATCTGAAGACGAAGGTCGACAAGGCGATCGCCGACATGATCAAGGACGGCACCTACAAGAAGATCGAGCAGAAGTACTTCAACTTCGACGTGTACGGCAGTTAAGTCCGCCCCCACAAGCCCGCTCCACCCGCTCGCCAGGCCCCGCGCGCATGCGCGCGGTTCGCTCCTTCAACAAGGACACTCCCATGCTGTTTCAAGGCTTCGGTCCGCTGCTCCTCGCGGGCACGTGGGTAACCATCAAGCTCGCGGTGCTGTCGCTCGCGGCATCGTTTGCGCTGGGACTTCTCGGCGCCGCCGCGAAGCTGTCGACCAACCGTGCGATCTCGCGCATCGGCACGATGTACACGACGCTGATCCGCGCCGTGCCCGATCTCGTGCTGATGCTGCTGCTGTTCTACAGCATCCAGATCTGGCTCAATGATCTGACCGACATGTTCAGCATGGAGCAGATCGACATCGATCCGTTTCTCGCCGGTGTGATCACGCTGGGCTTCATTTATGGCGCGTACTTCACCGAAACCTTCCGCGGCGCGTTTCTCTCCGTGCCGCGCGGGCAGATCGAAGCGGGCTTCGCGTACGGCATGAGCGCGCGGCGCGTGTTCACCCGCATCCTGTTCCCGCAGATGATGCGCTTCGCGCTGCCCGGCATCGGCAACAACTGGCAGGTGCTCGTGAAGGCCACCGCGCTCGTGTCGATCATCGGTCTCGCGGACGTGGTCAAGGCATCGCAGGACGCCGGCAAGAGCACGCAGTCGTTCTTCTTCTTCACGCTGGCGACCGGAGCCATCTACCTCGCCATCACCACGATTTCGAATCTGCTCTTGAACCGCCTCGAGAAGCGCTACTCGATCGGCGTACGGAGGGCCGCGCTGTGATCGAACTGACTCGTCAATACTGGCAGAACTACCTGTTCACGGACGGCTTCAACTACACCGGCCTCGTCATCACGCTGTGGTTGCTGGTTGCGTCGATCGTGCTGGGTTTCGTGCTGGCCGTGCCGCTCGCGATCGCGCGCGCGTCGCGCAACCGCTACATCTCCGGACCCGTCTGGCTTTACACCTACATCTTCCGGGGCACGCCGTTATACGTTCAGTTGCTGTTGATCTACACGGGCCTCTACAGTCTGCATTTCGTCCATTCGCACCAGATGCTCGACAGCTTCTTTCGCAATGCGATGAACTGCACGCTGCTCGCGTTCGCGCTGAACGAATGCGCGTATGCCACCGAGATCTTCGCGGGCTCGATCCGGGAGACCTCGCACGGTGAAATCGAGGCGGCCCAGGCTTACGGCATGTCGAAGTTCAAGCTGTACACGCGCATCATCCTGCCTTCGGCGCTGCGCCGGGCACTGCCCTCGTACAGCAACGAGGTGATCCTGATGCTGCACGCGACGACACTCGCGTTCACGGCGACCGTCCCCGACATTCTGAAAGTGGCGCGCGACGTCAACTCCGCGACCTACGCGACGTTCCAGGCGTACGGCATCGCGGCGATCCTGTATGCGGCGATCGTGTTCGCGCTGATCTGGGGCTTCCGCAAGATGGAAATCCGATTGCTGGCTTATCTGAAACCGCAAGCGCATTAAACCCGGACGCATTCGCGTCATGATGGAGCATACGAGCATGTACAAGCTGACGGTCGACGACCTGCACAAGAAGTTCGGCGACAACGAGGTATTGAAGGGCGTCTCGCTGAAGGCGAAGGCGGGCGACGTGATTAGCCTCATCGGGTCGAGCGGCTCCGGGAAAAGCACCTTCCTGCGGTGTATCAACTTTCTCGAATCGCCGTGCTCCGGGCGCATCACGCTGAACGGAGAGGAAATCAACACGAGCAGGGATCGCAACGGCTCGCTACGCGTGACCCATCCGAAGCAGTTGCAAACGATGCGCACGTGTCTGTCGATGGTGTTCCAGCATTTCAATCTGTGGGCGCATATGACGGTGCTCGAGAACATCATCGAGGCGCCGATCAGCGTGCTGGGATTGAGCCGCGCGCAAGCCGAGGAACGCGCTCGGAAGTATCTGACCAAGGTCGGTTTGCCGGCCAGCACGGAGAAAAAATATCCGTCGCATCTGTCCGGTGGTCAGCAGCAGCGCGTCGCGATTGCTCGCGCGCTTGCGATGGAGCCGGAAGTGATGCTGTTCGACGAACCGACTTCGGCGCTCGATCCCGAACTCGTCGGCGAAGTGCTGCGTGTGATGCAGGCGCTCGCAGAAGAAGGCCGCACGATGATCGTCGTCACGCACGAAATGGGCTTTGCGCGCAACGTGTCGAATCATGTCGTATTCCTGCACAAGGGCAAGATCGAGGAGCAAGGGCATCCGCATCAGGTGCTGACGAATCCGCGCAGTGAGCGGTTGCAGCAGTTTTTGGCGGGGCGGTTGAAGTAGCGGCGGCGGGGTATGGCGCGTCGTTCAGCCTCGCGCCTTACCTCGAATCATTTCCAGAACGACTGCGCCACTCACCCGATCGCACTGGTCTGCGCGCGGTTCACAGATACACCGTGTGTTCGCTCTCGCCCTCCGGCAGCACGAGGATCACGCCTGACTCGTGTGACCGCGCCGCGAGGCTGCCCGCATCGCCGCTTTGCTGCGAAAAGAAGCGCCACGTAAAGAGCCCGGTATCGAGCTGTCGTTCGCGGTTCGATACGTCACGCGGCGCCACGTGCACGAGCAGTTCGTCGCCGACGATCTCCACGCTGTGCGGTGCCGCCGAATACGACACGTTCAGGCCGTCACGGATCAACCAGTTGCCATCGCGGAGCGAGCCCGATGCGCAAGGCCATAACGGTACGTCACCGGAGGGCTGCTGTCGAGACTCGGACGAGACGGCTTGAATGTCCTCGACAGGGTCAGGCGAGCGTCGACTAACGGTTCAACACGACCCACGCATTCCCGTCGACCGCGATCTTCACCGCATCGAGGGTGTTTCGTTCATCGCTCAGACTCTCCGTTCCGGATTGCCGAGGCTCCAGTCCCACGGACGGATCTCGACGCAATCGAACAGCCCCGCCTGCATGTACGGATCGTTGCTGACGAACTCCATCACATCGTCGATACGCTCCGCTTCGACGACCAGCAACGTGCCATTCATCGCATCGCATTGCGGCGCGAGCGTCGGACCGCCGAGGCGCACGAACACGCCACGATGCGGATTGCCGCGCAATCACGTCCGATGCACCGGACGCACCCGTTCGCACACTTCGCGCACTTCGCGCATGCCGGGCTTGTCGGTCGCGAATACCGCGAAAAAGCTTGCCATCGTCATCAACTCCGATCGAGGATGAAGTCGTAGCGCGCTTCGCGGAACGGTCCATCGAAGCCGAAGCGGCGCGCGAGTTCGTGATCCGCGGAGCACTCGCGATAGTCGACCATCAGCGAGGGCTTCACGCCGAACACCGCGTCCGAATCCAGATACGGATCCTCGCGATCGAACACATGCGTGACCAGTGTCCGATGCCCCGGCGCATCTATCATGAAGTGCAGATGCGCGGGTCGCCACGGATGCCGTCCAGTCGCTTCGAGCATGCGGCCGACCGGGCCGTCGGTCGGAATCGGATAACTGACTGGCACGATCGTCGAAATCGCGTAGCGGCCTTCGGCGTCGGTGCGAAAACGTCCACGCAGATTGCCGTGCGGCTGCTCGGTGTCCTGCCCCGAGTACATGCCGTTATCGGCGGTCTGCCAGACGTCGAGCACCGCGTTGGCAAGCGGCTCACCGTCCGTCGACAGCACGCGCCCATGCACGAGTGCGGGCGTGCCCGGCGTGAACGCGATGTTCTCGCCGTACGCGCGCTCGGGCATGCCGCGAATATAGAACGGACCGAATACGGTGGTGTCGGTCGCGCCCGTCGCGAGACGGTGATTGATCGCGTCGACGAGCATCGATACGCCGAGCGTATCCGACAACAGGATGAATTCCTGACGCACGAGTTCATCGCACATCTTGCCGGTGTCGGTCAGAAAGCGAATGGCCGACATCCATTCGGCCTCGGTCGGCTCGACTTCACGCACGAACGCATGCATGTGCCGCACGAGGCTTTGCATCAGCGTGCGCAGCCGTTCGTCGGGCGTGCCCGCGAAGCTTGCTACCACCTGCTCGGTCAGGGCCTGCTCGGCTTCTTTGCTGTCTGTCGACATGTCTTCCTCCATCGATTGTTCTGGCGGCGCCGCGTTGGCCAATGCTCAGGCGGGTTCGGCGCCCTGCCACGCACGTTGCAGCAGCGCGCGGATCGCGTCGCGCGCCACGGGACGCGGGTTCGCATACGGATTCTTGCACGCGAGATCGGCCGCTTCGTCGAGTCCCTGCTCGGCCATGCCGATCTGCGCGAGCGCCATCGGAATGCCGAGCGCGCGGTTCAGTTCGAACAGCAGCGGACCCGCGTCGGCCGCGCGCTTGCCGCCGAGCGCGCGTGCGACGCGCGCAAGCGCATCGGGCGCGGCGTCGTGGTTGTAGTGTGCCGTATGCGGCAGGTTAAACGTACCGCCCAACGTATGACACAGCTTGTGATGGGAAGTGAATGCTGTTTCGCTGCTAATCGCTGAATCTGTCAATCCGTCACACTGGATCGTGCAGGTATGCTGATTGCTCATGTTATGACGAGGCGGTTTGCGATTGACCGGTTCACCGTCACTTTGCCACCGTCTGATTGTGTCTCGAAAGGAGTGTCGATCGTGTCGCTCTCTCGCCGTCATTTCATGATACTTGCCGCATCCGTTGCCTCAACGACGGTTCTCTCGACAAAGTCAAACGCGGACGCGCCTGTGCTGTCCGAAAACGATCCGACCGCACTGGCCCTCGGATACAAGATGGACGCATCGAAGGTCGACAAGGCGAAATTCCCTCGGTACCAGCCAGGGCAGACCTGCGCCAATTGCCAACTGTATCAAGGCAAACCCGGTTCCACGAATGGGCCGTGTCCGACTTACGGGGGCAAGCTGGTCGACGCAAAAGGGTGGTGTAACGCCTACGTGAAAAAGGCGTAATTTACAGGCCGTCGTTGTCATTGGGCATACCGCTGTGTACAGCGTCAACCTACGGGTGTGGAGCGCCGTGGGATGGACGTCGCGCCCCTTAACTGCTCTTCCAGCTGTCGTCACGTCACCGTTCGCTTCATCGTAGCTCGCGCCGATAGCCGCGTTCCAGTGCGCCGTTATGACAAGGAATAACAAGCCAGCCTCCGTTCACCACCATCTCGCCTGGTCATATCCAACAGGATCGACGGTCTAGTCCGGCCACTTGCGAGATTGAGCCGCGATACCAATGGGCGTTACACGCCTCGAAACACTGGGGCCCAGGCAATCCGCCATAGTCGGGAATCACATCAAACGTTGTTTCGGCGCGTCTTGACGACTGCCGGAACGCGTCCGAAGCCGGAACTCTGAGCCGGAACGACCCGTTCCCGATCGAATTCGACGATCGAATCTTCGACGACACCTCTGATGGGGGATGAACTTACTTAAGCTCTTCGGAAGGAAACGCGGTGAGGAAGTCGAAGTCGCACCCTGCGGCGGCAGAGAGCACGTGATCGTGATAGAGCCGCTGGTAACCGCGCGCATACATCCCTTGCGCCGGACGAATCTCAGCGGCACGACGCGCCAGTTCGACCTCGTCGACCAGTAGATCGATCCGCTTGTCCCGCGCCGAGAGCCGGATCCGATCACCGTTGCGCACCAGCGCCAGCGGGCCACCGAGCGCCGCTTCTGGCGTCACGTGAAGCACGATGGTCCCGTACGCCGTGCCCGACATGCGCGCATCTGAAATCCTCACCATGTCCTTCACCCCCGCCCGCGCAAGTTTCTGCGGGATCGGCAGATAGCCGGCCTCGGGCATGCCTGAAGCACTGCGCGGCCCCGCGTTCTGCAATACGAGAACGTCGTCCGCGCGAACGTCCAGACCCGGGTCGTCGATGCGCGCGGCCAGATCTTCGAGCGAGGTAAATACCACGGCACGCCCTTCGCGTTCGAGCAGTTCGGGAGTAGCGGCGGCCACGCGTGAATGTCGGCATCGTCGATCACGGTCGCGGCGGCCACTTCGCTTTGCGCGCGCGCCATGTTGTGCGCACGGCAGATGAGCGACGTGTTTGCTGTACGAAAGCGAAGTCGCTTCGATGGAAGCGTGCTATCCCGGTGCCAACCAGACATAACGCAGCGACGGCAAGTCGTCGTGGCCGCCTTTGTCAGCGGGTTTTGGGGCAAAGCCCGAGTGTGATGGCAGCATGGCGCCCGACCGTTAGTTGCGCATCCGACAGGAAGACGTTCGGTCATCTGCGCCAACGTATCGGAGGCCGCAGTTCGGCGCGAAGCGGACGAAGTTCGCCGGTCGGACGGCTTTACACTTGTGTCTCGTCATCCCTTGCCGAGCGGCGGCCGACTCGGGAATCCCGCCATATTGCTTAGCTGGGCCAGTTCATTCGCCGCCTCGCGCAGCAGCATCGAGTACTCGTGAATCTTCTCGGTCGTCAGCCGCACCCGCGGACCGGCCAAACTGATGACGCCGACGCAACGCGAGTCGCTCACCACGGGCACCGCCACCGCTGACATGCGTGGGGCAAACACCTCGTCGATCATCGCGTAGCCACGCACGCGCGCAGCGTGCAGGAAGCCCAGCAGCGCCTTGAGCGTCGTCGGCGCATTGGGTCCAAACTCATTGGGCTGTCCAAAACCCTGCTTCAAAACCAGTGCCGCCGCCTGTTCGTCAGTCATTGTCATCAGCCATGCGTGTCCGGTCGACGTGCATGAAAGTCGTGCTGCCTGGCCCATGTCAGGATCGTAGCGAAAGCCGATGCGCTGTCCGTCCGCCTTCCCCACCCAGATGATTGCTTCGCCGTCCACCAACGACAGCCGCGCCAGTTCACCTGTCTGCGCAGCGACGCGTTCGATGATCGGCTGGGCGATATCCGCGATGCCCGTCAGGCTCAGGAATTCCAGCCCGTTCGACGTCATACGCATTGTCAGAATGTAGCGGCTGTGATCGACCAGTTGCCTGACATAGCCGCCTTCGATGAGCTCGGCGAGCACGCGGTGGCACGTGCTGCGGGGCAGGGACAAAGCGTCGGCAATCGCCAGAAGACCCGCGCCTTCGGCTTGCGTCGCCAGGAAATCAAGAATTCTCAGGCCGTTTTTGAGCGACATTTCGCGTGATTTTCATTATGCGCAATGCAGTTCCGGTGCGGAACGCCTCGCTTTCTGAGCGCAAACAATAGCACTTGTTCGTCGCCAGATACGAACGGTTCGACATATGAGGAATTCAGGAGACAACATGTCATTTTTTGCTGATTCAGGCCTTGCCGCGGAACAACAGTCCGCGCAGGCTCACTTGATGGCGCGTCGGGCGGTGGCAGGCGCAACCGTCGGAACGGCACTCGAATGGTTCGACTTCGCGCTGTATGGTGTGGTCGCGGCCACGATCTTTCCAAAGCTGTTTTTCCCATCGCTGGACCCGACCGCCTCGTTGCTCGCGTCGTTGGCTAGTTTCTGGGCAGGGCTGGCCGCACGCCCGCTAGGCGCGGTGATCTGCGGGATGCTCGGGGACCGTTGGGGACGCCGCAAACTGATGCTTATCACCGTGTCGGTAATGGGAGCTTCATCGTTCCTGATGGGGCTGTTGCCCACTTACCACCAGGTTGGCATCCTCGCGCCGACGTTGCTGGTGACACTGCGCATCATCCAGGGATTCGCGCTTGGCGGCGAGTCGACGGGCGCGCAACTGATGGCGGTCGAGCATGCGCCTGCTAACCGACGCGGTTTGTATTCGGGGCTGCTTGGCCTCTGCTCGCCACTCAGCCAGATTCTCGCCAACTTCTCGCTCTTTACACTGGCCGCGTTGCTTTCATCGGACGACTTCGACTCCTGGGGATGGCGAGTCCCGTTCCTCGCAAGCTTTGTGCTGGTGCTGCTGGGCATCTACATCCGCAGGAAGGTTAGCGAGACACCCGCCTTCGAGGCGCTCAAGAGGACTGCCGCTCCCACACGCGCTGCCAATCCGCTAGGCACCGTTTTCAAATATCACTGGCGCACCGCGCTTCGCCTGACGCTGTTCTTCTGTGGCCCGGCCGCACTGTTTTATCTGATCGTGGTTTTCTCGCTCAGCTATTTGACGAAACACCTCGGCGTACCAAAGCAGACCGGTTTCATGCTGCTGATGGTTGCGAATGTCTGTGCCATCGCGGGAGCGCTGGCGGGCGGTTATCTGAGCGATCGGATCGGACGCAAACGTGCGCTGATGATCGGCTCGTTCTGCACGCTGATCTGCTGCCTGATCTACTTTCCGATTCTCAACCAGAACTCGATCGCCATGACGATGGCCGTGATGGGCGCCTTCCTCGGCTTCACACAGTTCCAGAGCGGCATCCAGCCGGTGTGGTTCGCCGAGTCATTTCCGACCGATGCGCGCTACACGGGGTCCGCACTGTCGTACTCGGGAGCCAACCTGCTCACCGGCGGCCCGATGCCAATCGTCGCCGTGGCGCTGCTCAATGCCTTTAACGGTTCCCCTTGGGCCATCGTAGCGGTCTGCGGCTCGCTGAACCTGATCTCCTTCCTGATGATCGCAATATCCCGGGAAACCAGAGACACGGCCCTGGAACGCTCTTCTACACACTGACACCATGACTCGCAAACTCTACATCCTCAATGGCTCCAACCTGAACATGCTGGGCGCGCGGGAGCCTCATCTTTATGGCAGCACTACGCTGAAGGACATCGAACAGAACTGCCTCGCGCTGGCCGACGCCCTCGAGTTCGACTGCGTATTCCGACAAACGAACAGCGAAAGCGAGTTGATCGACTGGATCCAGGAAGCGTTCTTGCAGGACGCCGCGCTAATCATCAATCCAGCCGGCTTTTCATTCGGTCGGATTCCGGTGCTCGACGCAGTCAAGCTCATCCGCCGACCAGTAGTGGAATTGCATATCACCAACATCCACCGACGCTCGGAGGAATATCGTCACTCGACGATTTCGGTGGCGGCTACCGCGGTAATTTGCGGGGCTGGCGCAAACGGATACTTGCTAGCAATCCGCGCGATTGACGATCTGTGGGGCAACCAGACCTGAGCCGGCTCCTCGATTCATGAAGCACGCGGGCTCCTCGATGGAGCCCGCTTCGGCCGCAGCACCGGCTTACTCTGCGACGCTATCCTACGCGGCGGCACGAATGAGCCGTGTCTGCTGTGCCGTGATCAGATGGCCCGATGCCTTGAGAGAGGCGGGGAAATCCGGATGCGTATCGCGTGCAAGGCACCGTCGTTCGTAGTCTGCCAGATCGTCATACCCCCACAGGTGGGTGAACTGGTTCTGCGGCCCGACCAGACTGGTCCAAAAACCGAGCGGATGTCCAAGCGTCTCGAGCAGGATTGGCATGGCGAGCCTGTCAAACACGTCGATAAACTCGGGCATCTTGCGCAGCGCGATCGTGTAGACCCGGAAATCCAACAGGGGCTTTGCCAGATAGATGGGGCGGGTGCTCATGCGTACACCTTCTCTTTGGAGGTCATGGTTTTGGTGGCGATCGCGTTACCGGTGAGCCCGGACCGCTGGCTGACGGTGGCGTTCACGCGCGACCCGCGCTGGCTGTAACTTTCGCGGCTAGTCCCCGAAAGGGTTGCCGGTGTCCTTCACTTCGGTACTGAGGTTGTATTCCGCACGCATGGCCTTGAGTACGCCCTCGATGTCGCGCTCGAAGCCGATCGCGTTACCGAAGTGGGTCATGTTCCAGTTGCAGCCTGTCTTGTCAGCCTCTTGCAATTGCGGCCGCGGCACGCGAATCTTCACGCCATCCTCGACGATTTCCTGCAGTCGATGGATTCGCCGACTGACCTCCTGCTGAAGCTGCGAGGCATTAAGCGTCTTGCGTATCATCCAGGTCTCCTCCCGGTTGCTCGAGCCAGTCTAACGCAAGTGAGGCGTTTCGCGACCTGGCGCTGAAATGCGAAGCGCCAGAGAGAAAGCAGGCGTATTGGTTCGTGGGGGTGCGTCAGCCAGCGCCGACGCGCGCGAAAGTCTGGCGGCTTCAGACGACGTTGGTTGTGCGTCGCACCACACATTCGTTCGCTTTCTCCGTCGCCGCCTGGATTGTTTCCCCGATAGCCAGACATACGGATTACGAGGAACATAGGCATGCGCTAAAGGTTGCCAACGTGTAAAACCGGCGGGGGTAAGCATGGGACAACTCGACTTCAGTACCTTCGAGCACGAAGGTTGGGAGCGGGTCGCGCAGGCCTATCATGAGTATTTTGGTGATTTGACCGCCCAGTCGAACCAGGCCATGCTCGAAACCCTCTGCATTCGGCGGGGAGCCCGTTTTCTCGACGTCGCCTGCGGCCCGGGCTACCTCGCGGCCGCCGCCGCGCGCAGCGGCGCGGATGTCGCCGGGGTGGATTTCTCGGTCGCGATGGTCGACAAGGCGAGACGCGTCTTTCCGGCACTTGAGTTCCGCGTCGGCGACGCGGAGGCTTTGCCATTTCCCGACGCAAGCTTCTCGGCAGTGGGGATCAGCTTCGGAATGTTGCACTTTGCGCACCCCGAGCGCGCGCTCGCGGAGGCGTTTCGTGTACTGCAACCTAACGGCAGAATCGCCTTCACGGTATGGGCGACACCGAACAAGGCGGTTGGCTTCGGCATGGTATTGAAGGCGATCGAGGAGCACGGGACGACCGACGTACCCGTCCCGCCGGGACCACCCTTCTTCCGATTCAGCGATTGGGAGGAATCGAAGCGCCTGTCGCTCGATGCCGGGTTCGTCCAACCGGAGGTGCGGGAGTTGGACCTCACGCTCGTGCTTCGTGCTCCCAATACACCTTTTCATGCACTCCTGCGTGGTGGCGTGCGGGTTTCCGCGTTGCTACACGCGCAGACGCCGGCCGCGCTAGCGTCTATTGAACGGGCCGTCGCCCACGACGCGGAGGCGTATCGCAGCGATACTGGGGACCTGCGGCTTCCGATGAGCTGCGTTCTGGCTTCCGCACTCAAGCCTTAGGGCGAGCGGGTTGACTCAACTCAACTAGACCGTCGCGGCGAGCTTGAATTCATCGAACCTGGCTACTGGTGGCGATAGTTCCTGGACTTCAAGACGGTCCACCAGAGCTGCATGCGCACCGTCAACCAGCCAATGGCAGATTCGCTCGAGTTCTTCAGCGTGTCCTTGCAACACAGCCTCGACCGAACCGTCCATCCGGTTGCGCACCCAACCCGTGATGCCTCGAGCCGTGGCCTCGTCGATGCAAGCCTGCCGGTAACCTACCCCCTGCACGTGACCATATACCCTGACCAGTCTGGTCCGTAAATCGGTATCGAACTGTGGCGTCATGATGCACGTAACTCCAGGTCGGATAAGACGCAGCGCAATTGCCTCTGGTCGCTGTCGCTGTCAGTCCGGAAGCAAAAGCTCTGCTCGACACGAATCGCGGGTTCGACAGTCAACCTCCGCGCACCTCGTCGCTTTCGCCTGCCGAGTCTGTCGCCTCCCAATCCGCCTTCGTCGTTGCTGCTGGCGTCACCGGCTTGATACGTGTCCACCACGCGGTATTTGCCGGTGCATGGAAGCGGAACTGCGTGCTCCATGCCGCCCAGAACTCCCGCTGTGCGGCCTGGGACGTCGGGAGAACAAAACCTAACTTCTCAGCGAGTGCCGGCAGATAAAGGTCAAACGCTGATTTGACAACGTCGCCCCAGCTTCTTGCCTCAAGAATCGCAAGCCGATACGCAATTGCCGCAATGGCGGCCGCAATCGCAGCGTTCTGAAAAAGATCCGCCAACAGGTCATTACCGGACAGTCCGTCCGCAAGCCAGATGTCAATCGCTCGCACCAAGGTAAAGATGGACGTAAAGGTACCCAGAACGACGAGTCCGACCAGAAAGTCAACTGGAGCTCTCGCATCCGCAATGATTGCCTGATAGTCCTTTGGGATGACTGCAAGAAGACGCGGCCATACGAATATGCTGTCAACCTTATAGACTTCGCTCGAGTAACCCTCGAATGCACGCAACGTATTCCCAAAGGCCGTAGGAAGAACGAGATTTTCATACCGGGGGAAATCACGGGCGTTCCGCTCCTGGTTGCGGTACAGCCTCGCCCTTACGGTGGCTCGGTTCGATTCAGCCTTTCTGTATTCCAACGATTCCTTTGAGGCTTTAAGCCGCTCGATTGTACTGTTCTCTGTAGCGAGTTCCGTACGGAGGCGTTCTATGAGGTCCAGCTGACGATTGCGGCGATTTCGCTCATTGCGCTTCCAGGCCTCGCGATTGAATGGCCATTTGTATCCTTCGAGGACCTGATAAAACCAGTTGTTCAATACCAACAGGATCAGCGATAGGACCCATACGATGATGAGGAAAGAGAACAGGCTTCCAACCTTGTCGCTGTCCGAGGTCGCTTTGTGTAGCAAATCGCAAAATGGCGGGATATCGGCGTTTGCCGCGAGAAAGCCTGTAAAGCCAAGCAGGGCCGGCAAAAAGAAGCCGAGGATAAATGCTTTGTCCAGCAGTTTCGATAGGCCCGAGAGCATCGGAGATTATCCCTTGGGAAGTTCAGCGACGCACTGGCGGTGGGTTGTCGTCATCTGGGTCCTGCTGCGACTGTCCCGGAAGACCTCCGAATTGAAGAGCCCGGTGAACCGCATTCAAATCGATGCTTGCCAGTTTGCTCGGCGGCGTTGCTGAGCCGGAGTCGTCTACAAGATGCTGATAGAGGAAATCGACAACCGCACTGAGGGCATTGAGGGCGCTCGCGTAATCTCGTGCAATCGCCAGGTCGTGGACTTCTACGGCCCGCCTCATCACCAATTCGCGTAGCGGTTCCGGTGCTGATTCGTATTGGCGAGCAAACGCGGCGTTCCGTTTGATCTCTTCAAGCCGGTCGATCGCTATTGAGGCACTGCGGCGGGTCCGCCCCCTAGGTACATGCGTGGCGCTGCGCCCGACCACTTTTGTCAGCAGTTCGACGATTTCACGAGATGAGTTTTCTTTCATCCTGGCTCTCCAAGGGGAAAACACACTCGCCTCCCCGGCCCCGCCCGGTCGTCAATGCTCGAACCGTTACTCGATGTTAGTACAGCTGTTCGGTAGGAGGAAACAGTATATCGGTGCGCACGCCGCAGAAGTGTCACGTGGACTTCGCAACAAGTGAACTATCGCCGGGTTCCTCGCTGCCTCGCACATACGGTTGGTCAAGCGAGCGGCACAGGACAATCCCTGAACGCTTGCCGGGCAATGTTCAGGAACGTGCGGGCGCAATTCTCCGCAGCGAAATGTTGGTTTCGGACCGTCGCTGCCCGGTCAAAGTGTAGGGCGAGTCCCACCACCGAGTCCAAGTCGCCACTGTCACGCGAGCATTCAACGCCTACGCAGCCCGTTAGCGGCACGCTTGCCTGACAGCCCCTCCGTCGGCACGGTCTTTGCATCCAGAAACTGCGTCAACCGGAGATAGCCATGATGCGATGTTTTGCGGACGTCGCTCCCAAGCAAGCGCTGCGCGGCAGTGCAGCCGTACTTGCTGCCACCTTACTCCTAACAGCATACGGGACGGGAATGGCGGCATTCGCCGGACTGCTTCCGAAATCCGACGGGGTAGCGACCGCAGTGACCGCTACGCCGTTGGTCGAACTGCAGACCACGATGACGAATCTATTCGAATCCGGTTACGAGGACATTTCCGCAGCTGCTGACTAAGCTCGCCCGCAAGCTCGGCGGTGCCGCGCCGCGCCACGTGATATCACTGTCGGAACCGACTTCACCGTTCATCAGGTGTTGAACGCGGTTCGTCTTCAACTCTGTTCTCTGCCATTAGCTATGCTTCTCTCTGTGTCTTGCGCCCGCCGCGAAGCACAGCCACCAAACACCGGCACAGTCGCTTGCGCACGACCCAATGATCGGTCCGACAGGTACCGTTACGTCACCAGCGGGTAGGCACGGTCGCATTGATTGCGTTCGAGCAATCCCCAACACCTGGCGGGCCACCGCGTACTGCACGAACATAGGAGCGAAACGTGGCAAATATTGACTTCGAGAACCTCTGGCAGTTGTTTCCAGTCACCGACGATATTCCCGATTCCGCCCGCCTCGCGGAGCCGATTCATCAGCGCGTCTCGCTCGTCGACGGAGAACTGAAGGCATGGGATGGCGCCTGCAAGAGCGTGCAGTCGCCAGTCTGCGTGCGACAAGCCTCCGGCGACGCTGAACAGGTCGTAATTGGCAGTTATCCGGTCATGGGCGAGGTCGAGAGCGATGCCGCGCTGAACGCGGCCGTGCGAGCCTACGATCACGGCCGCGGTGAGTGGCCAACGATGACAGTCGCGCAGCGCATCGGCTGCATGCAAGACTTCATTCGTCTCATGGCGGCCAGGCGCCATGAGATCGTGAATCTGATCATGTGGGAAATCGGCAAGAGCCTTGTCGATTCGCAGAAGGAGTTCGACCGCACCATCAGCTATATGCAAGACACTATCTCGGCGCTCAAGGAGCTAGACAACAGCAACTCGCGCTTTGTCATCGCCGAGGGCACCATCGGCCAGATTCGCCGCACCCCGCTGGGCGTCGTGCTGTGCATGGGGCCTTACAACTATCCGCTGAACGAAACGTTCGCGACGCTCATTCCCGCATTGCTGATGGGCAACACCGTCGTGTTCAAGCCGCCCCAATATGGCACGCTGTTGTTCTTTCCACTGCTCGAGGCTTTCCGCTCTGCTTTCCCGAAAGGCGTCGTCAACACGATTTATGCACCGGGTGCGGTGGTGGTGCCACACATGCTCGCCTCAGGAAAGATCGACGTGCTTGCCCTCATCGGCTCAAGCAAGGTTGCAGACCACCTGAAAAAACAGCACCCAAAGTCGCATCGGCTACGCGCCGTTCTAGGCCTTGACGCCAAAAACGCCGCGATTGTGTTGGCTGACGCCGACATAGACCTCGCCGTGAAGGAATGTCTGCTCGGTACGTTGTCGTTCAATGGTCAACGGTGCACAGCGCTCAAGATATTGATGGTGCACCGCTCGATCGTCGATACGTTTCTTCAGCGCTTTAACGCAGCGCTCAAAAATCTCAAGGTGGGCATGCCGTGGGAACAGGGTGTGTCCATTACACCGCTGCCGGGGATGCATCGCACGGCCTACATGACTCAGGCAATTGACGATGCGAAAGCGAAAGGCGCGGCGGTCGTGAACGAAGGTGGTGGCGTGTTCTGCAAAACTCTTTTCTATCCGGCCGTGGTGTACCCCGTGAAGGAAGGGATGATGCTCTATCGTGAGGAGCAGTTCGGACCGATCATCCCAGTCGTGCCGTTCGATGACATCGATACACCACTCGAGTATGTCATCACTTCGGACCACGGTCAGCAGGTCAGCATTTTCGGCACCGACGCTGCCCAAATTGGCTCGCTGGTCGACCCGCTCGTCAATCAGGTGTGCCGCGTCAATCTCAACAGCCAGTGCCAGCGAGGCCCAGACGTCTTTCCATTTGCCGGCCGCAAGGATTCTGCGGAAGGTACGCTATCGGTCACCGATGCGTTGCGCGCGTTCTCGATTCGCTCCATGGTCGCGGCCAGGGAGACCGACCTGAACAAGACGCTGCTCGATACGATGGTCACGAATCATCACTCGAAGTTCGTGAACACCGGTTTTATCTTTTAGCGGCTCGATGGGTATCGAGCTCGAGTCCCGGTGCGGAGATTCAGCGCGCGATGCCGTAAAGGTCAGCGCATCGTGCGCATGGTTGAGTGAAAGGGTCCATTCGTCAGTTGGGGCGATTTCGCACGACGTCCGGCCAGTCGATGCCCGTCGAAAAGCATAGGTTTAAAAGCGACGAATATTTGCGACGTCCTATGGCGCTGCTTCATGCATCGACCCAACGCTTTTCCCTGGTGCAGGATGCGCGGAGCGGGTCACTGCCGGTCCGGATGAGCCAAGCCCGGTTGCTCGATAATCTGCTCGTATTGTTCCACACCGACTACGGCTCGGTATTCCTGCATCAGCCGGATGAGCGCCTGCGACGCCCTGGAAATCACACCGTAGACTTCCAGCTGCTCGGCGTGCACCAGCGCCTGCCCCAAAGTCATGGCCACGTCAGTCTCCTTATTGCAGTTGAACAGCGAGCAAGTCGTTGGCGAACGCGGGCCGGGCGGAGGCGAACTCCATCAGGTCGAGGAAGCCCTCGCTGACCGCAAACTCATGCAGCGCATCATCGCCGCTGTCAGCTTTGATGCGACCGTAGCTTTCGACCATTTTCAGGTCGGTAATCAAGTACATCATCTCAACCTCTTTCTGTCTGGGAATGCCCCGAGTTGTCGCGCTCATACCTCGACGGAAAGAATGCGCCCCGTCGGGCCGTTGTCGTCTCATGCTTCGGTCCGAAGAGTACGTAGCGTGGCTTAATTCAAGCTTAAACAATGCCAACGATGAGAACGCCTCGCCGCAACGGAGATTCGGCGGCGCCCAATCGGAAAACCTCGCGGAATAGCATTCAATCCGTCGCGAAGCGGTTGAACACTGGACGGTCGTTTGGCGGGGAGAATAAAGTGCCATCGGGTCACTTGCTCGATGGCGGAGCAAGCGGCTGTTATTGAATGTCAGTCCGCAATCTCCGGCTCGACCAGCTTCGCCAGTTGCGCGAGCGACTCCTGCCAGCCGAGGTAACACATCTCGACCGGAATCATCTCAGGGATGCCTTCCTGCATGATGTTCAGTTCGGTCCCGCACGACACCTGCCGCAACGAAACGGTCGTGTGCATCTGACCGGGCACATTCGGGTCGTCGAAATGGTCCGAATAGCGGATCTTTTCGAACGGCACCAGTTCGACGTACTCGCCGCCGAACGAGTGCCCCTTGCCCGAGCCGAAGTTATGAAACGACATCCTGTAGGTGCCGCCGACGCGCGGATCCATCTGATGCACGTCGCAGATGAAGCCATACGGCGGTAGCCATTTCGCCATCGCGGCGGGTTCGAGGAACGCGCGATAGATACGCTCGGGCGTCGTGCGCAAGACACGGTGGAATTTGACGGTTCCGGTAGCCATGATGAGTGTGCCTTTCACTGGAGGGGTTGGACATACTGTCACGACGCGCCCGCGTTGCGGGAATCGACACGCACGAGACCAGGCAAAACCCGTAGACGGTTGACACTCGTTTAACAGGTATATCGCCCCATACGGACTGCGTTGCGGTCGAAGCGTCCCCGGTCGCCATAGCGTCCCCGTCCTTTTTAGAGGATCGATGATTGCAACGCATCAGGGACCGCCGGCCTACGCCGCCATTGAAGTCCGGATGCATGGCTGCAATCGTTACCTTCAATCCGTTCCAAACGAGAACGTGGCAAGCCGGGGGCGTCCATGCATGGTGTATAGGCAACTTGATGAGCAGGGACTTCAGGCGGCGAGTTTCTGCTGAACCGGTTGATCGTCTTTCACCGGTTCGCCATCCCTGAAGGCAATGCCTTCCAGCAACAGCTTGATCTTTTCGGGCCCGTTGACGCGGCGCCAGGTTTTCTCGGCTTCCTCGATCAGCTTGAATGCCAGACCAAGGAAGGTTGGTCGCGACACACAGTTGCGCGTGCGCGTCGTACGGTGTCGCACCGTCGCGAACGTCGACTCAATCGCATTCGTGGTCCGCAAATGCTGCCAGTGCTCAGCCGGGAAGTCGTAAAACGCCAGCAGGCTTTCCCGGTCCGTCTTCAACGTTTCCGTTGCCTTCGGATATTTCGCCGCGTAGACCGTCACGAAACGATCAAACGCGCCTTCCATTCGCCATTCGAGGTCTTTGCCGCAACACTTGCTTCAGCAGCTCAACCTCAACGCTCTAAACATTAAATCCGCCGTTGCGCTTCGACCTTGAAACCGCCGTTTACGTACGGCCATAAAACATAATTCGTATTACGATTAGGGAATACCCGCTGAATGATGGCCGAAACTGACGGTGTGATGCGCCCCCGAGAGCACCCGTGTCCCACTATCCTCATCCTCATGGCAGCGTTGTGCAGCACAGCATTCGAAGAAGCTCCACATCTCGAATCGGGAAAAAAGATGCAAACGTTCGATGTGTTGACTTATGTTGCTCATACCTTGCGTGCGGGAGAGCGCGTAGCTGTTGCCTCTATTCTCTGCGTCGCCGTCGAGATAATGCTGCCGTATGGCAAGGTGTCGTTTGCATCACGCGCGCGCGGCATTCTGTTTCACATTTGTTATTTGTTTATAGGTGGGCTTTTCTTCGAACTTTATCATTCTGTGATCGTCGCACTGCATATCCGACCGCTTTTCTCGATATCGCTTGACGGCGTATTGGATTCGCCGCGGCCAGTCTGGCGCGCCACCGGCATCGCCCTTGCTATCGCTGGGGCGATACTGATTGGTGATTTGCTGTACTACTGGTTCCATCGCGCGCAGCATACGTTCGGTTTCTTATGGCGGTTCCACCAGGTCCACCATTCGATTCGCGAGATGAATGTGTGGAACTGCAATATGCATGTATCGGAGGAGTTGCTCCGTCCCCTCGTTGTCACGCTTCCAATGGCACTACTGATCGACTTCCATCCTCCATTCCTATGGTCGTTGATTGGCATGGTGATACTCATTCAGGGCACCTTCGAGCACGCCGATACACGCATCAGCTTTGGCCCGATTTCCTATCTGTTCCCAGACAATCGATTTCATCGAATTCATCATTCAGTCGAGTTGCGCCATTACAACCGAAATTTCGCTGCAGTCGTGACCTTATGGGACGTATTGTTTCGGACCGCACACTTCCCGAAGAAAGGCGAATGGCCCGAGGTCGGTCTTGACTACACTGATGAACCTGACGGTCTGGTTGATTATCTGCTGATGCCATTCACCGTCAGGCTACCCGCCACCGCTGTACAAGACCCATCCCCACGGAGGACGGAGTGATGTCCCCACTCGCAACGACACTCGGATCGCGGCTTGCCGATGCGAAAAACAGGCCATCGGGTTTCGACTACATGCGTCTCGTGCTCGCCGTCCTCGTGGTCGCGAGCCACACCATTAACGTCTGTTATGGTCACAAGTTCACTCAAGCGGTATGGTCCGGGCCTGCACGAGCACCGCTCGCGCTAATCTTGCCAATGTTCTTCGCTCTGAGCGGTTTCCTGGTTGCTGGCAGCTTCGAACGTTGCCGCACGATCGTTTCCTTCTGCGGGCTGCGGGTACTGCGGCTGCTACCCGCATTGGCGGTCGACACGCTGATCGCCGCATTGCTGATCGGGCCGTTCTTTACCACGCTTCCACTTCATCAATATTTCACTGATCCCGAGTTCCGGGCGTACTTCCTGAACATTCTCGGAGACGTCCATTTCGCGCTGCCAGGTATGTTCGCCAACAATCCTTGGCCGGATGCGATCAATCAGCAATTGTGGACGTTACCGTTCGAACTAGCCTGTTACGTCGCATTGACTATTGCGTCGTATGCCGGCATGGCACAACGACCGCATCTTTTACTCGCCGCATCGATTGGTGCGAACGTCTTACTCGTTGCGCTTGCGCACCGTTCCGGTTCGGCTGGTATGACCGTACACGGACCGATGCTCGTTCTCTGTTTCTTCTATGGCGTTTGCGCGTACCAGTTCCGCAACCGGATCGTCTGGAGTTCATGGCTCTGTGTGCTATCTGGCCTCGTCGCAGTGATTTGCCTATCCGTTCGCGGCGCGGATTACTTCGCGGCGCTGCCCGCCGCCTATCTGACCGTCTTTCTCGGACTCACGCAACCAAGACGCCACCGCTTTGTCGCAAGCGGTGACTACTCATACGGCATCTTTCTTTACGGTTTCCCGATACAGCAAACTGTGGCCGCGATGCTTGCCCCGGCCGCCCTCACCTGGTACGTTCATTTTCCGATTTCCCTCGCCCTCACACTTCTCTTTGCAATGATGTCGTGGCATGGCGTCGAAAAGCGTGCCCTGAAACTGCGCGGCTTGCTAGACCGTATCGAAACCGGCGCGTTGCATATCGCCGCCGCCGTGCCGGGGGGGCGATATCTCGTACCGGCGCCCGCGGTCCGAATCACGAAGTCGCCGACCCTCGAATGATCGTCAGAAGGCGGGGAGAGGCAGCCGCAGAGATTCAATCTCGCGCAATTCGTAGCGGCGCTGCGGTGCGTCTTTGCTCACCAAGGTCAGATACGGAGCAGCGAAATACCACTCTTCATCCAATACATCCGTTGGGTAGGGCCCGCGTTTTTTCATGCCGCCAGGATACCAGGTCTGGCGCGAAGTTCCTGACACGCATCTAAGATGGGTGGTTCCCGTCAGAGCCACAAAGGAAGGTCATGGGCATCGACTCGACACATCAAACCGCCATCAAAGCTTTCGTGTTCGATGTCTTCGGAACCGTGGTTGACTGGCGAAGCGGCGTCGCGCGCGAAGCGCAACCGTTTCTGCAGCGGCACGCGCCGAATCTCGACGCATCCGACTTCGCGGACGCATGGCGACGCGAGTATTCGCCCGCGATGGAAGAAGTGCGTAGCGGACGCAGACCGTATGTGCGTCTCGACGTGCTGCACCGGGAAAACCTCGTCAAAGTGCTGGCGCGTTTCGGCATCGCCAACGTTCCCGAGCCGGAGATCGATGAGTTGAACCTGGCCTGGCATCGGCTGGACCCCTGGCCCGATGCCGTCGACGCATTGCGGCGCCTGAAGGCGCGCTTCATCATCGCACCGCTATCCAACGGCAACATTCGCCTGATGGTGGACGTGGCAAAGCGTGCCGGTCTGCCTTGGGATGCCATTCTCGGTGCCGAAGTCGTCCGCGCCTATAAACCCTCGCCGCTGGTCTATAGCGAAACGGCGGAAATTCTCGGCATTGCGCCACGCGAATTATGCCTCGTGGCCGCGCATAACAACGATCTCGCCGCTGCCCGGCGCGTCGGCTTGAGCACCGCGTTCGTCGTGCGGCCCACCGAGCATGGCCCTCAACAGACGAGCGATCTGAACGCGCACGAGGCGTGGGACTTCATCGTCGACGATCTGCACGAACTCGCGACGCAACTAGGCTGCGCGCGCTGACGCAAACCCGCGCAAGGCGACGTACTGCAACAGCATGATCGTCTTGCCGTCGACGATTTCCCCTGCGTCGACCGCTCGCAACGCGGCTTGCAACGGCATTTCGATCACCTCGAGATCTTCCCCTTCATCCTCGACGCCGCCGCCGTCGTTGACCCGCATCGACGCGTCGTACTCGCCGACATAGAAGTAGAGCTTTTCGGTTACGGATCCCGGGCTCATGTAGGCCTCGAAAATCTTGTGGACCTGACCCACGCGATACCCCGTTTCCTCCTCGACTTCGAGCCGGATGCGTTCTTCCGGCGAAGCGTTGTCGAGCAACCCGCCCGGCGCTTCGATCATCATGCCGTCGTGACCGTTCACGAACGCGGGCATGCGGAATTGTCGCGTGAGTATCACGTTGCCGGTGCGCGGACTGTGCAGCAGGATCGTCGCGCCGTTGCCGCGATCGTAGGTCTCGCGGTTCTGCCGCTGCCATGTGCCATCGCGACGCAGGAAGTCGAACGTCACCTTCTTCAGCGTGTACCAGTCGTCGGATAGCAAGGTCGTTCCGACGATGCGAACCCGGTCTTTCGTTGCGGTCATGGCGCCTCCTGTCGACCATGGACAATGATTCATGGTATCGTGCAACTTCGTGCAATTTCAAGATATTTCATGCAATGCAATGTTGACGACCCAACGCAAGAAAGCGATCCTCGACGAACTCGCGCGCAACGGGCAGGTCCTGGCAGGCGAGCTGAGCGCGGCGTTTGGCGTGTCGGAAGACACGATCCGCCGCGATCTACGCGAACTGGCCGCGCAGGGGCGCTTGCAGCGGGTCCACGGCGGCGCGCTGCCCGCGTCGGCGGCGCTCGCGTCATTCGAGCAGCGTCAGGACATCGAGACGCTCGCCAAGCGGCGCATCGCTCGGCGAGCGGTCGAGCTGATCGCGCCGGGGCAAACCGTGATCGTCGACGGCGGCACCACGTCGGCGCTATTGGTCCAGGCGCTGCCGTCCGATTTGCACGCGACCATCGTCACGCATAGTCCGAGCGTCGCCACGGCGCTTGCCGCGCATCCTTGTGTCGAGGTGATCCTGATTGGCGGCCGGCTTTACAAACATTCGATCGTGGCCGTCGGCGCCGCGGCGATGGAAGGCATTTCGCGCATCCATGCCGACCTGTACTTCATGGGGGTGACCGGCGTGCATCCCAGCGCTGGGCTGAGCACCGGTGACTTCGAGGAAGCCGCGATCAAGCGCGCGCTCGCCGCGCGGGCGGCGGAAACGGTCGTGCTCGCGTCATCGTCGAAACTGAACGCCGCATCGCGGTTCGTGATCGGCGAGATCAAACTCGCGCAGACCATCGTGGTCGAGAAGAAGACCCGCGCGGAATTGACGAAGCCAATCGAAGCGGCTGGGGTGACTGTGGTGAGAGCGTAGGGGTGGCGCGCCCTGGATCACGCCGACGTCCTGGCTTTCGAGCAGGTACATGACGAAATCGCTGTCGTTGGCGATCACGCGTCCGTCGGGCGTACGCCGCCCGATCACAGCGGTACTGTATTCGCAGCCGGAACTGCCGCCGGTACGGTACTACGCGGTCTATCGCAACGACGGGCCGCAGCGGCTCTATTCGCACGTCGCAAGCCTCACGCGGGAGTTCTGCGATTTTTCGAAGCCGGAGTTTCATCCGCGCGCGGCCGCTTCCGAACAAAGATAAAACAGGCGACTTCTGGAGTGCTAGGATGACGCGCGCAACCCGGCTTGTTCCACGAAGCGACACTGCCGGGTTGCCGACACGATGGTGAAATCGTTGCGTTACGCAGCCTGATACTCAAGTACAGAGGAGACACTCAATGAAACTTTCGAAGCTGCTTATAAACGCGTTGGCGCTCTCGGCTCTCAGCTTTACCGCGGTCGCGGCTCATGCCGAAGATCTGCTCGACTCGGTCAAACAGGCCGGAGTCCTGAAGATCGGTCTCGAAGGCACCTATCCGCCGTTCGACTCGCGCAACAAGGACGGCGAGCTCGAAGGCTTCGACGTCGATGTCGCGAAAGCCGTGGCGGCGAAGCTCGGCGTAAAGCCGGTATTCATTCCGACCGAGTGGAGCGGCATTATCGCGGCGCTGCAGAGCGGCAAATTCGACGTGATCGTCAATCAGGTCACCATTACCCCGCAACGCAAACAGGTTCTTGATTTCAGCCAGCCGTACACGTACTCGGCCGCGCAGCTGATCCAGCGGGCGGACGACAAGCGTGAGTTCAAATCGCTCGACGAATTCAAGGGCGACAAGAAGATCGGCGTGACGCTCGGCACCAACTACGACCAGATGGCGCGCGCGGTACCCGGCATCAACGTGCAAACTTATCCGGGTGCGCCCGAGAAACTGCGCGATCTCGCCGCCAGGCGTATCGACGCGACGATCGACGACCGGCTGATGCTGCCGTACATCATCAAGAACTCGCAGTTGCCGTTGCGTACGGGCGCGGTGCTGAAAGGCGCCGAGCAGGAAATGGGCATCCCGTTCCGCAAGGACAATCCGAAGTTCGCGAAAGCACTCGACGACGCGCTGACCCAAATGAAGCAGGACGGCACGCTCAAGAAGATCTCGATGCACTGGTTCGGCACGGACGTGACTCAGCCTGTCGCGCAGTAATTTTCTCGTTGGTCTCGCGTACCCGCGCCGACCTGCCGAATGGTCGACGCGGGTACGCCGCTTGCTCGCTAAGCGGTTTTTGCCGCGGAATCGCTCGCGATCAACGCTTCCATTGCTTCGAATCACGAAGCAAGCGCGGATACGCATGCTGAATGCATGCACGCTCTGCTGCGCCGCAGTTGCCTGATGCTTCGAAAGCGTGCGATGCTTTCGGAGCCATTGATCCGGCCACCTCGTGTCGGACTCGCATGTCGCCGGGAGACGACCTCGAATGGCACGCGATGAGACCAGTGAAATGCCCACAACCTTGGAGGCATCATGAGCATTCAATCACTGTCTCGCAGCAGCACCGCATCAACCGCCCATCTCTTCTCCAGCTCAAGTAAGTATTTCGTGCCGCGGCGTTCGCCGATCACGCTCGGCGTCGCCTGCATCGCCTCGCTCGTCTTCGCATCCGCGAGCTGTCTGGCCGATACCCAGGTGGGCGCCACGCTGCCGCCGGCGCCCGACATTCTGTACGGCGATCTGTTCGTCGCCGTGCAAACCGCGCAGATCTTCGCCGACCAGAAGACGTTCGTCGACGCGACGCCGAATGGCAATCCCGCCGCGATCGTCCAGCTATACGAAACGCAGAAGAACCAGCCCGGCTTTTCGCTGCAGAAATTCGTCAGCCAGTACTTCACGCCGCCGCCCGATCAAAGCATCACGCCGCCGCCGAACCAGAGTCTGCGCGAGCACATCGACTGGCTCTGGAACGGCCTCACGCGCACGACGACGAGCGCGCCCGACTACAGCTCGCTGATCCCGCTGCCCAAACCATACGTCGTGCCGGGCGGCCGCTTTCGCGAAGGCTACTACTGGGATACCTATTTCACGATGCTGGGGCTGCAGGAGTCCGGGCGTGAAGATCTCGTCGACGATATGCTCGACAACTTCGCGTACATGATCGACACGTTCGGCCACATACCGAACGGCAATCGCACGTACTATCTGAGCCGCTCGCAGCCGCCGTTCTACTCGTATATGGTGGAGCTCGCGGCGCAAAAGGAAGGCAACAAGGTTTATCAGAAGTACCTGCCTGTGCTGCGCAAGGAGTACGCGTACTGGATGCAAGGCTCGTCCAGCAAGCCGCCCGGCGGCGCTACGCGCAATGTGGTCGTGCTCGACGATGGCACCGTGCTGAACCGCTACTGGGACGATCTGGACACGCCGCGCGACGAGTCGTACCTCGAGGACGTGCAGACCGCGCAGGCGAGCGGCCGGCCGGCCAACCAGGTCTACCGCGATCTGCGCGCGACCGCCGAAAGCGGCTGGGATTTCAGCTCACGCTGGTTCGGCGACAACCAGACGCTCGCAACGGTGCGCACGACATCGATCATCCCGGTCGATCTGAACAGCCTGTTGTTCCATCTGGAGACGACGATCGCGCGCGGCTGCTCGGAGACACGCGACTTCCGTTGCGTCGCGCAGTTCATCGGCTACGCGGCGCGGCGCGCGGAAGGCATCAACCGCTATCTGTGGAATCGCAACGGCTACTACGGCGACTACGACTGGCAACTCGGCAAGTCGCGCGACAACCAGACACCGGCGATGCTGTATCCGCTGATGGCCGGCGTGGCGTGGCCCGATCGCGCGTGGAAGACCGCTCAGACCGTGGAGAATGTGCTGCTCAAGCAGGGCGGCCTCACGACGTCGACCTATAACACCACACAGCAATGGGACGCGCCGAACGGCTGGGCGCCGTTGCACTGGATCGCGATTCAGGGCCTCAAGCGCTACGGACGCGCCGACCTCGCGCAGCCGATCGGCACGCGCTTTCTCGCGGACGTCGAGAACGTCTACAACACGCAGCACAAGCTCGTCGAGAAGTACGTCGTGGAAGGCGCGGGCGAAGGCGGCGGCGGGGGTGGCGAGTATCCGCTGCAGGACGGCTTCGGGTGGACCAATGGCGTAACGTTGATGCTGCTCGATCTGTATGGCAATGGGCAGTGAGTCCCCGCGGCATTTTCAGGCGGGTGCCGTGAGGTAGGTCTTACGATTGCAAACACATGATGCCTACGAGGTCGTGAAAACCTCGTAGCCAGAATTTCACGCCTCGGCCACTCGATACACCGGCCCGGATTCGCCGCACGAATCGCTCTGCGGGCAGTCCAAATCTGATCGACGTCGTCAGTAAGATCATCTCCGGTGGAAGCAGCATGATCTGGCTCGCCAATATTGTTCTCGTGCTGCACGCGCTGATCGTGCTGTTTATCGTCGGCGGACTATTCGCGATCTGGATCGCCCACGGTTTGCAACTCCGGTGGGCGCGCAATCGCGCATTCCGGACGACACATGTTCTCGCCATCGGTATCGTGGCGACCCTTGCAGTGCTCGATGTGCCGTGCCCGTTGACCGTTCTGGAGGACTATCTGCGCACGGGCGCGTCCGGTCCGCAAGGCTTCATACAGCGCTGGGTTAGTGCCTTGCTCTATTACGACTTTCCGGGCTGGGTGTTCGTGCTCGCATATGTCGCGTTCTTGCTGGCGGTGCTTCTTACGTGGCGCCGAATTCCGCCACGATCGTAACTGGGACATGGCCGCCCGAGCACCTGATCCGCTTGCGCAATTGCGCAGCTGACCTGCTCGATGCCAGACGATTGCTCTTCCGAGGTCTACTGGACGGCGAGCGGCTTCGCTTCGCCCGTTGGTTCACGCCAGGAAGCGCCGGCTTATCGCAAGCGATTTTTTATTTGGCCGCCTTGTCGACGGATTTGACCTTGGTCCATACCAGCACTGAAGTACTTTGCTTTCCCGTTACCGGGTTCTTGTCCGGCAGCGTCGTGATGTACAGATGCTCGCCGTCGATTCTGAATCGACGCACCTGCACCGTGCCGGTCCACGACTCGTTCCACGACGCGTCGACATGATGACTGACGAGGTCGCCGTCGGTGTTATACGTTCCCGCGTAGGCGCTGAGTCCGCTATAGAGTTCGATGCGCTCGGCGTCGGTCGGTACGACACCCGCAGGTGCCTTTCGTCCTTCCTTGAGCACAATCGCGTGCATGCGGCCGTCGGCGCTATAGCTCAGATAACCGTCCGGGTGTGCGCCGAATAGATCGGTCTTTTCGCCATTGGCGAGGTCTTCGGTCGTGAAAGACCGCAGCTTCCAGGTTCCCAGCAGCATAGTGTTGCCGTTACGCCGATCTCGTGCCACCGCCGCCTCCTTTTCCGGAAACGAAGTACGCAACTCGCTTCAACATCGCGATCGTTGGATTCCCACGACACTACGCGCAACCGCTCGCCCACGCAATCACCGCCACCCGAACGGAATTTCCGCAACTTACCTTTTAATTCTATTGAGAACACATTTTCACCGGTTAAATTTACCATTTAATTAGATTTTACAAGCGCAATTAATTCCGACAACGTATCCCACGAAAATCCGCAGTTCATCGTCGCTATTCAATGCGATTCGGATAAACGCCGCCGGCATTTTTCCGCCTCATGCCGCCGCAACCGCACCGATGCTCCATCACAGCGCCCTATTCCTCGACAACGAGCCGACTTTATTCTGAATCACATAATTGCCGCTTGATCCTTGACAAGACCGCATTTCACATCCTATTTTCACTCTTGCTGTAAGCATCGGAAAGATTCAATTTTAAATTTCTCTTGAAATGTCGAGATAAATCGACAGGGAATTCCTTTATCCGTTCAATTAGCAATTGCAGAAAGCAAAGCGAAATATTGATGCAAGCATTTTGAATTAATGCATTGCGAAAAACTGTCCATGAAACCGCTGCGTGCCATCGAGTGCGGTGCGGGTTATTCGATCTCCCATGCGCGCGACCGGCGAAAAGCGGCCTTTGTGTAGCGGTATCACTCACCAGGGAACGAGATGAAACCAGACAGAAGGAATACCGACGATGGTCGCGTCCGTCGTCATGGCCGGCTCGCCGCGCTAAGCGCGCTGACACTCGGAATCGTTATCCTCGCCGGATGCGGCGGCAGCGACGGAGGTTCGTCGGCGTCGGCGGTACCAAGCGGCATGGCGCAGGTCGCCAATCAGGCGCAAGCGGCGTCGGCGCCGCAGACGCCATCCGCCAATCAGCCCTACACCGATCTCACCACCTATTCGACGAGTGCGACGTCCGGGATAGCCGCGTCGCTGGTCGCGGAGAAAGCGGCGATCATGCATTACCAATGGACGTCCGGCAGCACCACCGTCAATTACACGACGACCACCGGCCACCTGACCGCAATGGATCTGACGAGCGGCGCACCCGAAGCGACGATGTCCTACGTGGCCTACACGGCGCCGAGCACGAATGGCAAACCGCGCCCCGTTACGTTCGTCTATAACGGCGGGCCGGGTTCTTCGTCGATCTGGCTGCGTCTCGGATCGTTCGCGCCGACGCGCGTCGCGACCACCGATCCGCTGCTGAACGGCACCAGCTGGCCGAACTATCCGCTTGTGAACAACACCGAGAGCCTGATCGACACGACCGATCTCGTGTTCATCGATCCGCCTGGCACGGGCCTCTCCGAAGCGATCCTGCCGAACACGAACCAGACCTACTGGAGCACCGATGCCGACGCGAACATCATGCGCGACTTCATCATCCGCTACCTGACGGTCAATTCACGCAGCAGCTCGCCGATCTATCTGTACGGCGAATCGTACGGCACGCCTCGCACCGACATCCTCGCGCTCGCGCTCGAATCGGCCGGCGTGCAACTGACGGGGATCACGCTGCAGTCTTCGATCCTGAACTACTTCGCGGATGCGATCGAGGCGGTGGCAATCACGGGTTCGCCCGACCAGCTCGCGCTCGAAACCGATACATTGAGCGGCTACATGCCGGGCTACGCCGAGGTCGCGGCGTACTACAACCAGGTATCGCCAGCGCCAGTGAGTCAGGCGACCTACGCGCTTCGCAGCGAGGCGTTCGTGACCGCCAACTACAACCTGTTCAAGAATTATTCGCTGTACTGGACCTTGAGCCAGCTCGGCGCGCCCACCTACGCGGGACCGCCGAACTTCCCGCCGACGTGGCTGGAGAAGGTCTGGGACGCCGAATCCGGTCTCACGTTGCAGGCGATGCAGGGCTACTTCAACATCAATCCGTTCAACCTCACGCTGGTGCCAGGCTCGACGATAGGCCGCTACGATGGTCGCGTGTCGTTGCCCAACTCGGACTCGCGTCTGCAGAGCGACGGCGACCCGTCGGACATCCTGATCTCGCTGCCATTCACCAATGCATTGGCGACACAGATGCCGGATTACCTCGGCTACACGGCGCCGAACGCGGCGTACATGCCGCTGAACGACGCGATCATCGAGGTGTGGGATTTCTCGCACGGCGGCCAGCCGCTGCCCGACACGATCCCCGATCTGCTCGGCGCGCTAAAGCTGAATCCGCAACTGAAGGTGCTGGCGGAAAACGGCTTCCACGATCTCGCCACGCCGTTCTTCAATACCGAGAAGCAGCTCGCGCGGCTCAAGACGGTCCAGGGTCTCAACCCGAATCTGCAGGTCAACTTCTTCCAGGGCGGACATATGATTTATCTGGATGACGTGGCGCGCCCGCAGATGAAGGCGGATCTCGCGGCCTTCTATGGCGGCACGCCGATAGCGGGCGCGCTGACGCTCGCGACGCTGCCTCAGCCGTGGGCCGACGAAGCGTCAGCCGCTACGCCGACGAGCGAGGCGCTCGCCGCGGCCGCGCCCTGATCGATGGTGGTTTCGCTTCGCGCGAAACCCTCTGACTACTTTTTATGGCGAATGATCATGTCTTCAATCGATATCTTGCGACGTACTCTGGCGTTGATCGTCCTCGGTGTGATCGTCGGCAGTGCGCATGCGTTGCCGCCCCAGCCGGTGGCGCCCGTGACGCTACCCAACGGCGGACACGGCGTGGACGGTCCGTTCTTTCCTCATAACCGTGCCAACGCGGTCGCGCCGACCACCGGCTCGACGCTGCAGCAGCAGGCTCAGCAGCGCGTGGAGAGCAGACTGGGCGCGAAATCGGTGCTCAGCAACGGCTCGTCGATCACCAAGGCCCAGGCGCAAAGCGATGGGCTCGGCTATATCGCCAGGCATTTTGACGAGATCGATACCGCGCATTCGGGCCGCGTGACGTTGAACGACGTTCAGCAGTATCTGCAGCAGCATCAGCAGTGAGAGTCAGCTAGTCCAGTGGTCCGGGATGACGGTTGGCGGTGCTTCGCGGTCGTGCGACGCACCGCCGGCCGTATGCAGCTGCGCGCCGCGCGCGCGGCGGATCGCTCACGCTCACTTGCCCGTTGCCGCCTGGATCATCTTCCATCCATTGCCCGCCGGATCGCGAAAGCCCGCATCGACGCTGCCGAAACGATCCACCGGCTCCTGCGTGAATTCCACGCCGCGCGCCTTCAACTGCTCGTAGCTCGCGCGACAGTCGGCAACGGACAGCACCAATGGCGGCATCGCCCCCTTCGCGACCATCGCGCGCAGCGTTTGCGCGGTCGCTTCATCGTGGACCGGCGGCCCCGGCGCGAACAGTCCCAACTGGAAAGACGGCTGTTCCGGGTGCTGGACCGTGAGCCAGCGGTAAGCACCGTTGCGCACGTCGGTGTGGACGCGAAAGCCGAGTTTGTCGACGTAGAACGAAAGCGCCGCATCCTGATCGTCGACGTACAAACCGACCACATTGATACCCTGATTCATGACTCCTCCCTCGCTGGTTGAGGGTTCGACTGTATCGCTGGCCACGCGGCGGCGCTTCTCCAAAACTGCGATCGGCAGGTTCGGGCGTTTGCCCGGCCTTCGGCACGTTGGCGCGCCGGCTTCGGCGACGACCGCGCGAATCTCGTCCTCCGAGTAACCGAGCGCGCCGATCGGATCGGTCGGCGACGCGACGCCGCCGGAGGCCATGATCTTGATCTGGTCGGCGCCCATCTGCAGTTCTTCGCGCACGGCGCGGCGCAACGCGTCGACGCCATCGACGACCCGGCCCAATGCACCGACGCGTGCGCAGCAGTTGCAAGGCGCGTCGCCAGGCATGAAGTCCGTGCGCGCGCGACCTTCGCCATGGCCGCCGGAGCGGTTCAGCGGTTCAGGCGCATCGCGGCGATTTCTTCGAGTGACCGGCCGCGGGTGGACACGCCCATGATCAGAACCGCGAGCGCACCGATGATCAGCACCAGCGTCGTGCCGCCGAAAACCCCGCCGAAGCCCAGACGCGGATACAGAAAGCCGACCAGGATCGGCGCGGCGATCGCGCCGAGGCGTCCGATCGCCGAAGCGACACCCATGCCGGTCGTGCGCACTTCGGTAGGGAACACCTCGGGCGTGTAGGCGTAGACGCCGGCATAAGTCCCGTTCATGAAGAACGACAGCAAAAAGCCCGATGTCAGAATTTCGGCATCGCTGTGCGTGAGCGCGAGCCCTAACGCGGAGAACCCGCCGCGCGCCATGTACGTGACGATGGTCGCGCGGCGGCCGATCTTTTCATTGAGCCACGCGCCCGAGAAGTAGCCGGGAATCTGCGCGAGGTACATGACCAGTGAATACGAAAAACTGCGCGTGATCGTCATGCCGCTTTGCACCAGCAGACCGGGAATCCACGTAAAGAACGCGTAGTAACTGAACGTGATCGACAGCCACATCAACCAGGCCATCGCGGTGATGCCGGCCAGTTGTCGCGACCAGAGCGCCTTGAGTTTCGCCAGTGGCGTACCGGACGCGACGGGGGCTGGGGCGCTCGCCCCGACCGCTTGCTCCGGCAGGAGTGGCAAGCCGGCGGCGTGTACCACTGCTTCCATCCGTTCGACGACCACCGCGGCTTCGGCGGTTCTGCCGCGGAAAGGACAGCGCCGTGGCGCCGGGCATGGTCGAACGAGTATAGGAAGTCGGAATGAGCGGGTCTTGGTTGGAAACCGCATCGAACATGCGGATTCCGGCATCAGGGCGCGGCGTGCCGCGAGACGCTAAAGCGCTTCGCAAAGGCAGCGGGGCATCGGTATCGCGGCGCTCGCGCGTCGAACGCGAGCGCTGCGTCCCTTCTGATCGTCGACGTGCGCGCCGACCACATCGATACCCTCATTCACGACGTCTCGCTGGTAGGAGGCTCGACGGTGTCGCCGACCACGCGGCGGCGCTTTTCCAGAACTGCGGTCGTCAGATCGGGGCGTTGTGCGGCCTTCAGCACGCAGGCGGGCACGCGATCGAGTTCAGCGGGATCGGCGCGTGCCTGCACGCGCATCTCGCTCGGGCTCAGGCCGGTAATGTCGCGAAAGACGCGGCCGAACGTGCCGAGGCTTTCCCAGCCGGTCGCGAACGCAATGTCCGTCATGCCGAGGTTGGTGTCACGCAGAAGCGTGGTGGCCTGTTCGATACGCCGCGTCAACAGATAGCGGTGTGGCGGCACGCCGAAGGCCCGCTTGAACGAACGCGCGAAGTGCGCCGCCGACACGCCGCTGACTTCGGCCAGCCGCCGCACGGGCCAGGCTTCGTGCGAGGCGGCATCGATGCGGTCTTTCGCACGCAGCAGGCGACGCAGCAGCGCCGGGTCTTCGAGTGCTTCGGCGCCGCCCGAGACGGGGGTCGGTTGGACTGCAGGGTCGTGTGAGCCGGGCATATGTTCGCGTTAGAACCGATAGCCGATGCGCGGCCGCCGCCGCGCCAAGAACGATCGCGGCCATGAGGAGCGTCCAGGCAGGCTTTGTCATCGAGCGGCAGGCCTCGTGTTGATGGAACGACGCACAAGCTGCGGCCCCTGGCCCTGACCGCAACCCGAGGCCATTGTTGCACGGCTTTGCGTGAACCTCGCGTCAAAGGCCGATCGAAAATTTTTCGATTTATTTAAAGAGATGGCAACGGTGCTGTGGACGATACCGCGAAGAACACCGACGCGTTCGACGGCTACCTGAAGAACGTCGTGTTCGCCTACAACATCAGCACCGGCGACGACCGGCCAGACGTGGTCGGGTTCTTCGCAGTAAGCAGCAAGCGTTAAACGCTGATGGCAACAGCGTGCGGCGGCGGCAAGCCGCACGCGTCGAGATAGAAGTGTTTCATTCGACGGCCCGCGCGGACTATTCCGCACGGGCCGTTTTCATTTCATGCGCCTGGTCGATCGTATGTCTGCCATGGTGGGCGCTTCACGCGGTCTGTTCGGTCTTGCCGTAAGTGAGCCGGCCGTTTTTCGACAGCAGCACCGCAACCGGCCGCGTCATTTCGAACTCGGAGAAAATGATCGTCATGCTGGCGGTGATCGGCACCGCGAGAAAGGCGCCCGGCACGCCCCACAAAGCCGACCACACGGCCATGCTCGCGAGAATCGCGAACGGGCTCAGGTTCAGGGAGTTGCCCGTCAGATACGGATCGAGAATATTGCCGATCACGAAGTGAATCGCGGTCAGCGACACCAGCACGACCAGGATCGAATTCAGGTCGCCGAACTGCAGCACCGACATCAGCACCGGGAACACGATCGCGAGCACCGAGCCGATATAGGGCACGTAGTTCAGCAGCGCGGTCAGTATCGCCCACAGCCCGGCGAACTCGAGGCCGACGCTGCGCATCGCGAGCCAGCAGATCCCGCCTAGCAGCACGCCGAGGAACGTCTTCAGCGCGAGATACGCGCCAATGCGCCGGTTGATGTCGGTGACCACGCCCCGGATACGCGCCGCGTTGGTCGAATTGGCGGTCATGTTCGTCAGCTTGTCGCCGAACGTCCGGCGCTCGACCAGCAGAAAACTCGCGTACAGCACGATCACGAACAGGTCGATGATCACCGACGAAAGCGACGCCAGCATGCCGGTCACCATCGCCTGAATATTCAACTGTGTGAGCATGTTCCGCCGCAGCGATTCCCACGTCGGCTCGCTTTCGAGGTGCAGCAGCGTCGAAATCTTGTGGATCATCAGCAGGACCGAGTCCTGGTAGCGCGGTGCGAGCGCGACGAGCGCGTCGTAGTTCTCGACGAGCATGTCGACCGCGAAGAAGATCGCGGCGCCGATCAGAAACATCGAGAGTCCGTAGCGCAACTGGACCGGTAGCCGCGGGCCGATCACCGGAATGCGTTGCAGCAGCCGCGTGAAGTCGACCACCACGTATACCGCGATCGCGCCGAACACGATCGGCACGAAAACCGCGCGCCCGATATACAGCACCCAGCCCACAATCAGCAGCAGCACCACTACATATACGGACGCTTGCAATCTGTCGGTCATTGGTCAGTGCTCCATGAATCCGCAAACAGGTGCGCCAGAGAGTCACCCCAGGGTCACCCGAGGACGAAGGCGATGGCCGGGCACGCGCCCGCCGTGCGATCCCCTTACCAGCCGGTCGCGCGATGGACAGCACTGATCTTCGCACAGAACGATGACAGCTCACATAAAAAGCGCGCCAGATCGCTCCGCCGGCAAACTCCGGGCCGACACCTCGAAATGCGCCAGCAGAATGTCGCGAAACGTTGCGATGCGCCGGATTCGCTCGTGAAACCCATCTGCTACGCTGCCCTAATCGGTTTCAATCACCTGACGTGATCCGAAGCGAGCGCCTGCGTCACGCGGTGGCAGCGCACGGCCGAATCCATGCAGTGAAGCCGCGCCGCGCGTGCCCGTGCGATGTCCGCGGTATATCTGTGCGTGATGTCCGATTGCACGCATCCTCTCACCTCACGACATGGGAGTACGAGATGCTGCAACGGCTGGGGTCGCGATTCGTCGCAGTGGGTCTGATGTGGACATTGTCCGCCTGTGGCGGTGGTGGGGGCGGCAGCGGCGCCGACCCGGCCAGCACCGGCTCGAACGGCGCGGCTGGCGCGACCACGCCAGCATCGAGTCCCGCGCCCGCGTCGAGTCCGACACCGGCATCTAGCCCGGCCCCCGCGTCGAGCCCGTCGAGCGCATCCGACGCGAGCGCCACGACACCGAAGCTCGCCGCCGCGACGCCGATCATCGACGGCACGACACTCGGCGCCGCCATCTGGCCCGCGGGCGTCACGGCTTCGGGCGGAACCGGTCAGCCCGTCAGCGGACTGAACTGCGGGTTGCGCAGTACCGCGTACACGTACGCGCATCTGTCGATCTACCAGAACGGGCAACTCCTGACGCTGCCACCCAACATCGGCATGGTCGAGCCGACCCTGACCACGCCGACTGGCTGCGCGTATCCGGTGCACACGGTCGATTCGAGCGGCAAGATCCATATGGACGCGACGACCGGCGCGACCTATACGCTCGGCCAGTTCTTCTCGATCTGGGGCGAGACGCTGAGTGCGTCGAACGTGGCGGGATTGACCGCCTCGCCAATCGCGATCTACGTGAACGACGGCGGCACGCTCACGCAATATACGGGCGACCCCGCGAGCCTCGTGCTGGAGCCGCACACCGAAATCACGGTCATGGTCGGCACGCCTGTCACCCAAGTGCCCACCTACACCTGGACCGATCCGCCGCCGTTCGACCCGAACCCGATCACGCTCGTCTTCGGAGGCGTGGTCGGCTCGTCGTTCTGGCCGAACGGCACGACCTCGACGGGCGGCACCGGCACGCCGGTCGACGGCCTGACCTGCGCGCCGGACATGAGCGTGCTGTACCACGTGCACGCGCACCTCGCGATCATCAAGGACGGGCAGTGGCTCGCGTTGCCGATGAACGTCGGCATCCTGTCGCAATGCACGTATGAGATGCATACGCACGACAACACCGGCATCATCCATATCGAAGCGCCGAACCTCAAGACCTATACGCTCGGCGACTTCTTCGATATCTGGGGCGAGCCGCTGACGAACACGAACGTCGCGGGCATCATGGGCGACGTGGTCGCGTATATCAACGACAACGGCGATTCGCGCCGCTATATGGGCGACTTGCGCAGTATCGAGCTGACGTCGTTGCGCGACATCACGCTGCAAATCGGTACGCCGCCGGTAAGCACGTTGGCGACGTATTCGTGGTACGAACCGCAGTGACGTCGGCCGGAGGCCGCGTCACTTCGCCATGGCGCGGCTTCAACGCGACGTACCCGAATGCCCGATACCGCCCGGTCCGCGCGGCACGATGCCCGCGACGGAGCGCGGCGCCGCGTTCGCGACCAGAATCATCGCCGCGCCGGCGAGACCGCTCGACACGTGCTTCAACGCATGGCCGGCGATCACGTGATGCGTCAGCTCCCATATCTGCCAATCGAGGCTTTCGAAAATCTTCGCGACCCCGTAGAAGACGATCACGAGCGTCCACGCGATCACGCCGTCCACCTTGCGCATGAGCGTCAGGCCGACGATCAGCATGAGCCCGCCGAACTGAAGAATCGCGTAAGGCCACAGGCTGTTGAACACGAGCCAGTAGCCGACGGTGGCGGGCGACACGACCACCATGATCAGCATCTGCGCCCAGCCGACGCGCTGTCCGCTCCACGACGTCCATAGCATGGCGAGGATGCCGGCGAATACGATGGTCATCGGCAGGCGGTCCCAGACGAGCGTCGCATCGTTGGGCGCCATGTGGTAGTAAGCCGAGCCGAACGCGGTGAAGAGCAGCCCGAGCGCGGCGACGACCATGCCGGGAAATTGCGCCGGCTGGTCGGACGCATGGCGCCGGACCCAATGCAGACAGAGCACACCGGCGATCAGAATGACGACGTTCGACAGCACGTCCGCCGCATGGTGCAGCGGCCCCAGCGAGCGTTGATCGGCGAAGTGGTGATACGAGGCCGGCTGCGCGAGCGGCCATATCATCTGCAGCGCGGTGCCCACCACGAAAAGCAGCACGCTAGCAAGCAGCAAGCGGGAGATCTTCACGTTGCTCGACTCCACAGTGGGCGAAACGCTCGAAGGCGCCGTGAACCGGACCCTTTATGACCCTTTACGCTGACACGGAGCGGATCACGCTCGATTGCATGGAAGCCATGCGGTCGATGCGCAGCCGGGTTGGCCCCCGTTCGAATTCGCGCAGCCTGCTCGTATCATCGGACAAAGCGCTCTGCGCAACAAGAGCGTCGGGCGGCGCACCGATGGGCATGCGCTCATAGTATTCTTCTCAACCAATGCAAGTTGCGTGCAAGCATGCGCGCGGCCCAAATGAAGACCTGGACTCCATGCAAGCGCAGATACACCACCCGTCGTTCCCGCATCGCCGATGGAGAAGCGCGCTGTGCGCGCTGCTGTGCGCAAGCCTGTTGGCCGGCTGCGCGCCGTTACCGTCGCTCGAGGGTCGCCAGGAGTCGCATGCGTTGTCGCCCGCGGTGGCGGCCACCACGGATATCGGTCGCGCGGTCGCGCCCGAGCTGGCCGCGCACGCGGGGCTGGCGGGCATTTATCCGCTGGCGGATGCGCATGTCGCGTTTGCCGCGCGCATGGACCTGATCCGTTCCGCGCAACGCACGCTCGACATCCAGTACTACATCTGGCGCGACGATCTGACCGGCACGCTGCTGCTAGAACAGATCCACGAAGCGGCGGACCGGGGCGTGCGGGTGCGCCTGCTGCTCGACGATCTCGGCATCGCCTCCGCGCTCGACCCGACACTGGCGGCGCTCGACGCGCATCCGAACATCGAGGTGCGCCTGTTCAACCCGTTCGTCGTGCGCAGCCCGAAAATCCTCGGCTTCGTGACCGACTTTTCGCGCGCCAATCGGCGCATGCACAACAAGTCCCTGACCGCCGACGCCACCGCGACGATCCTCGGCGGCCGCAACATCGGCGACGAGTATTTCGATGCCACCGACGGCGTCGTCTTCGCCGACCTCGACGTACTCGCGGTCGGACCGGCCGCGACCGACGTCTCGCGCGATTTCGACCGCTACTGGGCAAGCGCGTCGGCGTATCCGGTCGGGAAGATCCTGCCGCACGAGAGCGTCGATGAGCTGGCCACGCTGGAGCGTAATGCGCAGGCGATCGAGCAGGATCCTGCCGCCGCTGAGTATAAGCAAGCGCTGCGCGGCCCGCGCGTCGTGCAGAACCTGCTCGACGACAAGCTGCCGCTCGACTGGGCCAAAACGAAGATGATCAGCGACGACCCCGCGAAAGGCCTGAACGACGCGCCGCCGGAAGCGCTGATTTCCCACCAGCTCCGCGAAGTGATGGGCCAGCCGACGAAGTCGCTCGACCTCGTCTCCCCGTACTTCGTGCCGGCAAACACGGGCACGCGGTATCTGAGCGGGCTCGCCGCCCAGGGCGTCGACGTGCGGGTGTTGACGAACGCGCTCGAAGCGACCGATGTCGTCGCCGTGCACTCGGGCTATATGAGGCGGCGCGTCGAGTTGCTGCAAAACGGCGTGCACCTGTATGAATTGCGGCGCGTGGCGGGCGCCACCTACAAGAAAGAACAGTCGCCGGGGCCGTTCGGCAGCTCCGGGTCGAGCTTGCATGCGAAGACTTTCATCGTGGACTCCCAGCGGGTCTTCGTCGGTTCGTTCAACTTCGATCCGCGCTCCGCGCATCTGAATACCGAGCTTGGACTCGTCATCGACAGCACCGAGCTCGCGACGCGGGTCGATCGCAAGTTTCTCGCGCTGCTGCCGAGCGTCGCGTACGCGGTGCATCTCGACAAAAACGGCAAGCTGTACTGGATCGAAACCAACGGCGCCGTCGAAACCCGCCACGACACCGAACCGAATACGACGTGGTACGCACGGCTCGGTGTTTGGATGCTGTCGATTATGCCAATTGAGTCGCTGCTATAGCTCACAGTTCAGAATCGTCGCAAATCGCGATCTCGCAGTGGATCGGGCGTGCGCTGCGTCTCGCGCAACACGCCGTTGGTGTCGAACGCGAAATTGAACAGCATGTGGTGGATGTTGCTTTCGATATAACGGTATGACCAGACTTCGCGTTGCGAGAGCCGGAAGAACTGCGTTTGCACGGGGCGGCCGAAATTGATCAGCACATCGTCGCGCGTCCATTTGCCGATTTCCGCGCGATTGAATTCGCTCAACTGCAAGACCTGACGCACGTTCACGATCTTGCCTGAAGCGTCGATATCGGCGGCGACGGTGGTCGAGCCCATCGGCTGGGTCGGCCACATCAGTCGGCGGCCGCCCCCCGGCAGGTCATAGACTTCGCGCGGCGGACCCATGCGGGCGACGATCGCCGCTTGATCCTGACCCGCCTGGAATTGCTGCCACGGTTGCGCGCAAGCCGCGAGCATCAACGCCGTCGCACACGTGAGCGCGGCGCGGCGCAATGCCAGCGGCGCGCGCGCGGTTCGCGCGGCAGCGTTCCGAACGTGGGCGAGGCGGGTAAGCAAGGGTTCCTCCCGTTACGTTCGATCGCACGATCCCTCACCGCGCAAAAGCCGAGGCGACACGGGCTGCGCGCCCGCTCGCCCATGGCTGCAGTCCGGTAACCGACGCTTACTGCACGAGCTTCGCGCGCAGACGCGAGTGCTCTTCCCCGGAAATCGAACCGGACGCTTTCAGCTTGTCGAGCTTCTCGATTTCGTCGGCGACACTGAAGCCCACCACACTGCGCAGATCTTCGCGCACCTGCTTGGCCCGCGCCTGATCGCGTTCCGCCATGCCGCGATGCTGCGTGAGCAGATACGCGAAGATGCCGATATACGGCAGGATGATGAGAAAAATCACCCACAGAACCTTGCCCCATCCGGACACGTCATGGCGGCGGAACAGGTCGCTCGACACCGTGATCAACAGCCAGAACCACAGGATAAAGATGAAGATGGAGAAAACGTCGGCCAGAAAATTCGGGAATGTGAAACCATCATTAAAGAAAAGCATTGTTGTTCTCCAGTCATTCCGGTTGCAATTGAAAGGCTTAACGGATTTCGACCTATGGTTGCCCCGCTATGGATGACGCATACGATCAGCACGGCAGCGCCGAAAACCTACCATGACCGCATGTCGATTGCGCACGCGCATTCATACTGTATGAAAGACATGCATGAGTTTCAATGGCTCGTTTAAAGCCGCAAACCCCCTGGTCGTCACGTCTTTCATTTGTGCTCCTCACTTCGGGCGCCGCAAATGCATGATGCGGATCTTTTTATCTTTATAGCTTATCCCGATCGTGTAACGCGAGCAATTTTTAAGGATTGCGTTCGATTGACGATTTCTGGTGGTGTGGCGATCATGCCGCGTGGCATTGAACATGCATATGTGAAAATGATGTCAAAAAACCAGCGCTTTGGCCCGCAAAAAAATGCCAAAAGAGACGTTTGCGAAGCATCCATGCAGCCCCTGACCGGCCGGCTATGCGCCTCGTCACGCCGCTGCACGATCAACGACTCGTCATTCGCGATGCAGGTCACCGAGTGCGAAGCCGACTACACATGGCAGGACGACCGAACCACGAGCGCTTCAACAGGTGCCGCGGCTGGATCGGTCACCTCGATCGTCATATGCGTGAGCGCGCTTTTCGCTGCAAACGCATCGAGCCACTGCCGGGCGAGGCGCGGCAACACGTGCTGTTCGATAAAGCCGATCAAAAGACGCGCACCGGTCTCCTGCACGAGGCAGCGCCCGACGATGTAGTCGACCACCTCCGCCGCATAACTCAGCGCGATGCGGTTGTTGTCCGCCATCCGCCGAACGACTCGATCGAGATGCAAACGCACGATCCGCGCGAGCGAATCCGAGCCCAGCGGACGATATGGCACCAGCGTCACGCGTCCGAGGAAGGCGGCCGGAAACGCCTTCAGCAATTCCGTCGAAAGCGCGGAACGCAGACCGTCAAAGTCCGGCGCAAGCATTTCGTCCGCGCATAGGCTCGCGGTCAGATCGGAGCCGACATTGCTGGTCATCAGGATGGTCGTATTGCGGAAATCGATATAGCGACCATCGCCGTCTTCCATGTAGCCCTTGTCCAGCACCTGGTAGAACATTTCGTGCACGTCGCCGTGCGCCTTTTCAATCTCGTCGAGCAACACGACCGAGTACGGACGTCGGCGCACCGCTTCGGTCAGCACGCCGCCATCGCCGTACCCGACGTAGCCAGGCGGCGCGCCCTTGAGTCCCGAGACCGTATGCGCCTCCTGGTACTCGCTCATGTTGATCGTGATGAGGTTCTGCTCGCCGCCATAGAGCGCCTCCGCCAATGCGAGCGCGGTTTCCGTCTTGCCGACGCCGGACGGCCCCGCGAGCAGGAAGACGCCGAGTGGCTTGCGCGGGTCCGCGAGCCCGGCGCGCGCCGTCTGCACGCGCTCGCCGATCTGCTGCAACGCGTCGGGCTGGCCGATCACGCGCGCTGCCAGCGTGGCGGGCAGCACCTGAACGGCGCTGACCTCATCGGTGATCATGCGTCCGACTGGAATACCGGTCCAGTCAGAGACGATGTCGGCGACGATCGCTTCGCCGACTTCCGGGAACACGAATGGCGTATCCGCCTGCAGGTTCGATAACGTCCGCTCCAGCTCGCGCAACGTCTCCAGCGCGGTCGCCGCGCGATCGCGCCCTTCGGCCTCGGGTCCGGCTGCGGCGGCGCGCTCGCTTTCGACCTCGCGCGCGTGCGCCAGCGCCTTCGCCACGTCGGACTGGGCCTGCCAGGCGGCTTCGACAACACGTTCCTCGAGCTCGAGCGTCGCGATGGTCGCCTTGACGTCGGCCAGCGCAGCCTCGCTGCCGAGCCCGATGCGCACCTCGTTACCGAGCAGCTCGGCTTCGACGCGCGCGGCTTGCAAGCGCTCGCGTATCCGCTGCAACTCGCGCGGCGGCGCATGCTGCGATAGCGCGACGCGCGCGCAAGCGGTGTCGAGCAGGCTGATCGCCTTGTCCGGCAACTGACGCGACGGGATGTAGCGATGCGACAGTGTCACGGCTGCGCGAATCGCTTCGTCGAGAACCACGACGCCATGATGGCTCGCGAGCGTGCGCGCGAGTCCGCGGACCATATCGATCGCGGACGGCTCCTCGGGCTCGGCGATCTGCAGCACCTGAAAGCGCCGCGTGAGCGCCGGGTCCTTCTCGATGTGCCGCTTGTACTCGGCCCACGTCGTCGCGCCGATCGTGCGCAACGTGCCGCGGGCGAGCGCCGGTTTCAGCAGGTTCGCCGCGTCGCCGGTGCCGGCCTGGCCGCCGGCGCCGACCAGCGTGTGAATCTCATCGACGAACAGCACGACCGGCGCCGACGACTTCGCCGCCTCCTCGAGTACCGACTTCAGCCTGGCCTCGAACTCGCCCTTCATGCTCGCGCCGGCAAGCAGCGCACCGACGTCGAGGCTCAACAGCCGCACGTCGGCAAGTTTCGGCGGGACTTCGCCGGCCGCGATCGCGCGCGCGAGGCCTTCGACTACCGCCGTCTTGCCAACCCCGGCGTCGCCGGTCAGCAACGGATTGTTCTGACGCCGGCGCAACAGCACGTCGATCATCGTGCGGATCTCGACTTCGCGTCCAATCACCGGATCGATTTCACCGGCGCGCGCGCGTGCGGTCAGATCCGCGCAAAACTGCGCGAGTGCCGCGCCCTTCACCGATGCAGCGAGCGCACCGGACGCCTCGCCCGGCACCGCCGACGAAAAGTCACTCTGGTCGTACGGGGCGTCCTCCGCTTCGGGGGAGCCGGCAATCCACGCCGGCAACGCATCGTGAAGGCCGTCGACGGCAATCTTGCCGAATTCCGGCGAAATGGCCAGCAGCAAGCGCCGCAACTCAGGCGTCTCGACAAGCGCCGCCATCAGCCATGCGCCGCGGATCCGACCGTCGCCGAATGCCAGCGTCGCGACCACCCACGCGCGCTCGATTGCCGTCTCGACGTGATGCGAAAAATCCGTGAGCGCGCTCGCGCCTGACGGCAGCGCGGCAAGCGCGGTCTGCAGGTCCCGCTCGAGCAGTTCGCGGCTGATGCCGCAGTGTCTGACGATGCGGTGCAGGTCGCTATCGGACTGCGCGAGCAACTGGTGCAGCCAGTGCGCGAGCTCGATATACGGGTTGCCGCGCAGCTTGGAAAACGCCGTTGCGGATTCGATGCTCCTGAAGAGCGTTGCGCCGAGCTTGCCGAACAACGCGTGGCGTGAAATGGACATGATGACGTTGCAGGTAAAGATGTTTGTAGCGGAAAGGCGTGGCCTCGCGTTGGCATCCCGCGCTCCGCGGGCAGGTATCCGAAAAAGCGCGCCGGCCAGACTGATCGAGCGACAAAGGATAGCCGGTCGATCGCTGCGTGTATTTGGGCCGTCGCCCATATTCCGCTCAAGGAGCGCGAAGTAGCATTCATATCTTCCACGCGCCAACCCACATTTTCAGTTGGTGATCCTTTTATTTCTGCGGCGAGAGAGTTTTTACAAATGCGCGCTTTCCAGGCAAATCTCATTCGCCGTTGCATACGGGTCAGGCCATGACTGGATATCACGCACGCTGGGACCATTCGCCCTTCGAAGCAAGCGCGCTCAGGACCTTCGCACGAACGATCCAGTCTTTCCGGCTCGCTCCAACCGTTTCGCGACTCGATCTGTCGGAAATGCGTGAGGCAAGCCAGTGGGCCGTCGCACGCGAGGACCGTCACGCCGGCGTGGAGGGTTCGCCTCGCGCTGGGCCGAGCGCGCATACCGACCTTCAGCCTATGCCCGATTTATTACGGAACCCGCCTCTCGAAATAGCGAATACGTCTGGAGACTTTGTCCAGGCACCACCGTCGAGCGTGAATTCTGCCGCGGACCGGATCGAGCCCGTGCTCATGCAGCCGGACGACTTCAGCGACCTGATCGCACTCGCCGACGAGGACGATAACGATCCGCTGCAGTTGCGGCGCGAACCGAATCTAGCGGAACCCGGCGCACACGACGGCATGGCAAAGCTTCTGGCAGCCGACATCGACGCAGCGGACCCGCTCGCCGCGCTCACGCTGGAATATCGTCACGCGCTGTTGAGCCAGGAGAGCGGCAACGCGCACGAGCCCAGGGCGTCGGCCGAAGATCACGGCGAGTCGATCATCGGCTCACCTCACGATCCGTTCGCCGAGCTTGTCGATCCGTCGCGTGCTGAAGCGTCGGTGTTCGACCTGCTGACGAAGGGGAAGAACATCGACACCCTGCTCGATAGCCTTGACTCGTTCAGTGCCGAGCAGATTTTCGAGGCGGACGAAACGCACGAGATCCTCGCGCTGCTCGCGCCGCGCGGAATTCCCGCGCACCGTGCGAGCAGAACCGCGCAGCTTGCGCGCGAAGAACATCACATGATCAGTATGGACAGCCACATCGCCATGCCTGAATCGATCGAATACGAAGAGCCTGAATTTTCAGATGAAAATAACCGCTGACCTGCCCAAGTCGGACACGCCAACACTTCGCAGCCTGCTCGACGCGCAGACTTACTGCGAACTCAAGGAGCAAACCATCGACAACGTGCGCAAGCATCCGTCGAACGTGCGCGAACGCTGGCTGTTGTTCGAGCTGTTGTGCCTCGACGGCGAATGGAAACGCGCGTTACAGCAGCTGCAAACCTGGGCCACGCTAGAGCCGGAAGGCACATCGCGCGCCCAGATGTATCGCGGGCTGATTCGCAGCGAGATGTTCCGCGCCGAGGTGTTCGCGGGTCAGCGCGCGCCGGGCGAGATCAATCCGCTGCCCGAGTGGGTGAAATCGCTGCTGCAAGCCAACGTCAAGCTGGGCGAGGGCAACCTCGCCGCCGCCGACGAACTGCGCGGTGCCGCGTTGAACGCCGCGCCGGCCACGCGCGGCGACAGCACGCAGATCGGCGCATTCGAGTGGCTGACCGACAGCGATAGCCGGCTGGGCCCCGTGTGTGAGCTGACCGTAGCGGGCGGGTATCGCTGGGTGCCGTTCGACTCGATGAAATCGCTGACACTCGGTCCGGTCACCGCGCTGACCGACCTCGTCTGGCGCTCGGCCGTCGTGGGCCTACGCGACGCGACTATCCTGCGCGGCTACCTGCCGGTGCGCTATCCCGGCTCGGAAAGTGGTCCCGCCGCCACCCGGCTCTCGCGCGAAACTACCTGGAAAGACGTAGGGGAAACCGGCGTGATCGCGCTCGGCCAGAAAACCTGGAGCACCGACAAGGGCGACGTCGGCCTGCTCGACATCGGCGAATGCCGGTTCAATCACGACGAGCACGTATGACCACCTCCGACGCGCGACACCGGCAAGCCTACATGCCGTCGCTGATCGACCGCCTGCTCGACGATGCGCCCGCGCGGCACAGCGAGCGGCCGGAGGCCTATGCGCCCAACAGCGAAGGCATGCGCCGCATCATCCAGCGTGATCTCGGCCTGCTGCTCAACACGACGAACCTGGACGACGAAATGGACATCGCGCGCTACCCCATCCTAGCCGCGTCGGTCGTCAATTACGGCATTCCCGCGTTGTCCGGTAGCTACCTCACCAGTCGCAACTGGGAAACCGTCGAGAAGATGGTCCGCAACGCGATCGTTCGCTTCGAGCCGCGGCTGATTCCGGAGTCGCTGCGCATCCGGCCGCTCAATAGCAAGAACCCGGTACGTTACAACCAGCTCGAGTTCGAGATTCATGGCCTCATGCGCTGGTCGCCCTATCCACTGGAATTTCGCATCCAGAGTGCATTCGACATCGAAATGAATCACATCACGTTCGAGCTGGGCTCCGGCAAGGGAAGTTGACATGGACCCACGATTTCTCGACTACTACAGCCGCGAACTGACCTACATGCGGGAAATGGCCGGCGAGTTCGCCGCCCAGCACCCGAAAATCGCGCGCCGCCTTGGCATGGAGGGCATCGACGTTGCCGACCCCTACGTTGAGCGGCTCATCGAGGCGTTTTGCTTCATGTCGGCGCGCACGCAGATCAAACTCGACGCCGAATTTCCGCGCTTTACGCAGCGCCTGCTCGAAGTGGTCTATCCGAACTATGTCGCGCCGACGCCGTCGATCGCCGTCGCGCAGTTGCGTCCGAGCCTGCGCGAAGGCGATTTCACGAGAGGGCTGAAGGTGCCCCGGCAAAGCATGCTGCGCTCGGCGATCCCGCCCGGCGAGCAAACCGCGTGCGAATTCCGCAGCAGCCAGGACGTCACGCTATGGCCTATCGAGATCGCTGAAGCCCGGCTCAGCGCCGTGCCGCCGGATATCCCCGACACCGATCGCCATCTGTTGCCGCACCTGCAATTGCGCGGTGCATTACGGCTGCGCCTGCGCACAACAGGCGAAGTGAAGTTCAACCAGATGACAGACTTCGACCGGCTGCCCATTTACATCGGTGGCGACGAACGTATCGCTTCGCATCTGTTCGAGCTGATCCACGCCGGTAGCGTCGCCTCGGTCGTGCGCGCGTACGGCGCGTCGAGAGACGAAGGGCACGTGGTCGCGAAAACACCGGTCGAATTTGAAGGTCTGCAAGCGCAACAGGGTCTGCTGCCGCTCACGTGGAATACGTTTCACGGCCACAACCTGCTTCAGGAATACTTCGCATGCCGCCAGCGCTTCTATTTCTTTGCGCTGACGCAGCTCGCGGCGGGTCTCGCGCGCGTCGACAGCAAGGAGGCCGAGGTCGTGCTGCTGCTCGACCGCCTGCCGGAAGAGCTGGCCGCGCACGTCGACGCAGCGCGTTTCCTGCTGTTCTGTACGCCGGTCATCAACCTGTTTCGCAAGCGCACCGACCGCGTCGAAATCAATCGCGCGCAAACCGACTTTCATCTGCTCGCCGACCGCACCCGGCCGCTCGACTACGAGATTTTTTCGGTATCGCGCGTATTCGGTCAGCGCGCGCAAACATCGCTCGAAGTCGAGTTCAATCCGCTTTATCAGACGCTGCATAGCGACGTGGGCAACCACGGCCGCTATTTTTCGGTGCGCCGTGAGCAGCGCGCGCTGTCGGCCAATGCACGCAAGTACGGCACCCGTACGCCGTATATCGGGACCGAGGTCTACGTGTCGCTCGTCGATCAGGCGGAGGCGCCGTACGCTGACGACATCCGCTACCTGTCGGTCGAAGCGTGGGTCACGAACCGTGACCTGCCGCGCCTGATTCCGCGTAACGGCAAAACCGACCTCATGATGTCGGACTCCGTGCCGATCGAGGGCGTGCGCCTCGTGCATGCACCGAGCGCGCCGCGCGCGCCGTACGCGAGCGGTGAAACGGCGTGGCGTCTGATCAGGCAGCTGAGCTTCAACTACATGCCGCTCGCCGAACTCGACCACGGCGACGGCGGCCAGGCGCTGCGCAACATGCTCGGCCTCTTCATCGCCCCAGGCGAGCGCGAACAGGCACGGCAGATCGAGGCACTCGTCGGCGCACGGACTGAACCGGTGGTCCGGCGTCTGCCGGGCGACGGACTACTCGTGTATGGGCGTGGCGTGCGCTGCGAACTGACGGTCGACGAAACCGGCTTCTCAGGCGTCAGCCCGTATCTGCTCGGCCTCGTGCTCGAGCATTACCTCGCGCGCCACGTCTCGATCAACGTGTTCACCGAAACCGAACTTCGTTCGATGCAACGTGGCCTGATCACCCAATGGCGGCCACGCATGGGCGGCCGCGGAGCGGTATGAGCATGGATGGGGCAATGGCGAGCGCCGTCGCGACAACGCGATCATCGCTCGATCCGCAATCGCTCGACGCGTGGTTCGATCCGGACACGCCGTGGCAGTCCGGCTTCCTGAGCCTGCTGCGGGCTATCGCCGCGCGCGACCCGCTGATGCCGTTGCCGGGCACCGCGAGTCTGCCGCAAGAAGAGCCGTTCCGGATCGGTCAGCAACCCACTCTGGCGTTTGCGCCACGCGAAATCGCGTCGCTCGGCATGCGAGACGGTCGCCTCGACGTGCGGCTGTTCGGGCTCGGCCTTTGGGGGCCGCAGGGGCCGCTGCCGCTGCATATGACGGAGCTGGCTCACAGTCGTGTGGAAAGCCACCAGGATCATGCGCTCGTCGGGCTGGTCGATCTGTTCCATCACCGCGCGCTGTCGCAGTTTTATCGCGCGTGGGCATCGGGGCAAGCCACCGCGTCGCTCGACCGTGCCGGCGACGAAACGTTTTCGTTCTACGTCGCCAGTCTGATCGGCGTCGACCCGGCCGAGGCGGAGCAGTCCTGTCTGCCCACGCACTCGCGCTACAGCGCGGCGGCGCACCTCGTGCGCGAGGCGCGAACTCCGCACGGCATCGCGGCGACGCTCTCGCATTACTTCGGTGTTCCGATGACGATCGAAGAATTCGTGCCGCACTGGATCCATCTGTGCGCATCGGAACATACGAGGCTCGGGGTGCCGGGGCCCGCGGCGATCATCGGTGAATGCGCCCAACTCGGCGAGGCAATTCCCGACCGGCAACACAAGTTCCGGCTCGTCGTGGGTCCGCTCGACCTCGATCAGTATTTGCGCCTCACGCCGCACGGCGAGGACTTGCCGACGTTCGTCGAATGGGTGCGAGCCTTCGTCGGCCACGAATACGCGTGGGAGGTCAAGCTGCTCGTCAACCCCCGCGCGGCGCCACCCGCCTGCATCGGCACGTCGCAGAGACTCGGCTACTCGACGTGGCTCGGTGATTCCCTCGACGACCTGCCGGTCGTCGGCATGGTTTTCGAACCTGAACAGTACAACGACCGACCCCGGAGTTCCCTCGCATGAACGCCAACACTCCCGCCGTCGTGCTGCGCTACGCCGATCTGCTCGAACCGGTCTCCGCACACGCGCCTTGCGGTCCCGATCTCGAATACGATCCGGCCTTCGTGATGCTGCAGGCGGCCGCGGCCCCACGCGCCGAAGCGCAGTACGGCGACTTCGTCGACGTGCCGCCAACGGCCAATTGGGCCGACATTGAACGGGACTGCCGCGCGCTGCTGCTGCGGACAAAAGACATCCGCCTCGCGGTGATCCTGCTGCGTTGCCGAACCCGGCTCGACGGCGCGGCTGGCCTGCGCGACGGACTGGCATTGCTGATGGCGATGCTCGAATGCTATGGCGAAGCGCTCCACCCGCTGCCCGTGTTCGAAGGCGAGCGAGACCCGGCGATTTTCGCCAACGCGATCGGTGGACTCGTCGAACCGGATGGCACGCTGGCCGATGCGCGCGACATCCCGATGCCGAGGGCCGCGGGGCTTCAACTGCATTTGCGCGATATCGAAAAATCATTCGCGACGCCGCGCCAGAAGGACGCGCTCGCCCCTGAATCCGTCGCCCGGTTGCTAAAGGAATTGTGGGGCCGACGCGACGCGGCAATAGCCGCACTGGTCGAAGCGCAGTGTCTGACGCAGCGCATTGCCGCATGGTGCGATGAGATGCTCGACGCCGACGCGCCCGATCTCGGCGCGTTGTCCCGAGCGCTGGAGCCATTCGCGCAGCATCGGGTGGGCGGCGGCGGGTCCGCGCCAGCGCCCGCCCGAGCCGTCAACGAGCAGGACAACAAGCAGGACAACGACAGCGTGCGTGGATCGGCGTCGGCTATCGTGGCTACGGCGACGCTACCGCAGTCCGACGCGCCCGCCGACCTGCCAATCACTGCGCCTTCTTCAATGGATCGCTGGAGCGCGCTCGCAGCCATTCAGGAAACACGCATGTGGTTCGAGCAAAACGAACCGAGCAGTCCTGTCATTGTTTTGCTGCGCCAATCGGAACGAATGGTGGGCAAACGGTTTTCAGAACTCGCCCATATCATTCCCGCCGATTTACTCGCTAAATGGGACGTAGCCGACAGTTGAGGCGATGTGCGCGCATGTGCGACTTTCCCCGCTGTCAGCCCATTCAGTCCGCCGGTCAACCAACAACTTCCAATGAAAAGACTCATTCATTTCCTTATCCTGGTTTGCTTCGCGATACCCCATTTCGCGTACGCCACCTGCACCCAGTTGAAGCCTTCGCAAATTTCCGAACTGCTGTCTCAAGGCTACATCGCGGGACAAACATTAACGGTCAACATACCGTTCCGGGAAAGCTCGGTATCGATCGATCCGGCGTTACCGGTCGGCTCGGTGATCGCCACGGGCTTGTCGCCGGCGTACGCGACCTATGCGAACTTCGCGGACTGCACCAACGGGGGCACGGTATCAATACAGTATTCCAACGCAACGCCGTCCGTTGTATTGGGGGCTACCGTCTATAACACGAACGTCCCAGGTATCGGCTTTCGTTTGACCTATCTTCGTGCAACCGGCGTGAACTCGCCACTTCCGTTTACGCCGTCCTTTCCCGCGGGCGAACCCAATCAGGTTATGTATGGGCGCTTCGGCATTGGCTCGCAATTCGAGATCGAACTGGTCAAAACGGGCGACATCGCAAGCAACGTCAACGTGATACTCAACACCGTGGGAGCCGGCTTCGCCGAGGGTGACGGCAACCGGGTCGTGACCATCACGGGCGGCAGCATCAACGTCAAGGTTCTTCCAAGTTGCTCGGTCAATACCAGCACACTGAACATCGATTTCGGCACGTTCGGCCCAAGCGATGTGTCGACCACAAGCGGGCCAACCCAGCCAGTCGACTTTACGGTGCTCTGCACCGGGCCCACGCCACCGGCTTCGATTACTGCCGTACTTTCCGGAACCCCCGATACAGAAGATAGCAGCATGTTGAAGAACACCGGCGCGACGCATCTCGCGATTCGTTTGCGGGATGTTTCAACCAACACAATCTTCAGGCCCAACGACCCGACGAGCACCCTCGTCCACACACCGCAGGGCGCGATGCAATCGCCGTTTGCACTCGAGGCGACGGTGCTGCGCGTCGGAACAGCAACGCCGAGCGCAGGCAGGATCCAGGCAACCGCAACAGTCACGATGACCGTTCTTTGAATCGACTATTCAACGACGAAGGTCCACCAGAATCAACGCGCATGACCCAGTTATCCGTCACACCGCCGCACTCGATCTTCGTGCAAATCGCGAGTTATCGCGATCCGCAGTTGATTCCCACCCTGCTGGATTTGATCCAGAAAGCTAAAAAACCTGATCTACTACGGATCATCGTCTGCTGGCAGCATGCGCACGACGAGACGATGATCCAATTCTGGCAGCAAGGCTTTGGCAATTGGCGAACCGAGCAGACCGACAGCTGGACCATCCAACATCTCAGTCATCGTGAAGCGAAAATCGAATTGATCGACGTGCCCCACATGATGACGCAGGGCGCATGCTGGGCTCGCAATCTGGTCCAACAGCGATACGGCGGCGAGCGCTACACGCTGCAACTCGATTCGCACCACCGCTTCGTCGATGCATGGGACACGCTCGCAATCGAGATGCTGGAGTCTTTACGCGATGAAAGTCCGAAACCCGTGCTGACCGCCTACCTTCCGATGTACGAACCCGAGAACGACGACGCTCGATCCAGCGACGAGCCGAGGATATTGGCCTATGCAAGGTTTTCTAGGGAAGGGGTGGTCCTGTTTCGCTCGAAGACACTCTCCGACTGGAGAATGCGCATTCGCCCGGTCCGTTCGCGCTTCTTCAGCGCGCACTTCGCATTTGCCGACGGTCACTTCGCCCAGGCGGTCCAGCACGATCCTGACTATTTCTTTCACGGCGAGGAGATTTCGCTTGCCGTCCGTGCGTTCACCCACGGCTATGACCTGTACAGTCCGCACAGGCTGATCGGTTGGCACGAATATCTGCGCTCATACCGCGTCAAGATGTGGAACGACCACAATCACGAGGCCAAGGAACGGGGTGAAATCGACGAGCCCTGGCACGAGCGCAACGAGCGCTCGTTGCAGCGCAATCGTGCTCTGCTCGGTATCGACGGAGAAACGTTGGCTGACGTTGAGTTCGGCAAGTATGGACTCGGAGCGGAACGCACGCTCGCCGATTACGAGGCCTACGCGGGCATCGGCTTCAAGTGGCGCGGTGTCCAGCAGTCGGTATTGAATGATGTTCCACCAGTCGCGGGCACGCAACGTCCCGACGAAGCGACATGGAAAGCTTCTCTGCTACGCGCAAACGACGTCCGTGTGTGCGTGCATCAGAATGGATTCGACAGGCATCTGGTCACGCCCGGCGTCGAGCACGCGCTGCGGGCCGCGACGTCAGTCACCGTCGTGATTTACGGCAACGACGAGACGGTACTGCGCCGCGAGGCCGTCGACGGCAGCGGTCTTTCCCGATACCGGAAAAACGGCTGGCTCGACTTCCATGTGATTTTCGAATCAGAACTTGGCCAGCTCCCAGCCTGCTACGTCGTGGAGTTGTTCGACGACGCCGGCAAGGTATTGAGCCGGGTCCGGTGCGCCATCGATGCATGACGCATCCGCGACGACGACGCACGGAAACGCCTCCGGCGTCGCGCGGCCGACAGGACTGCACCACGTCAGCGGATTCGGCGCGTAGCGATACGGACTGGCTCCGCCTTCGCCGTTGCGATCGGGGCTGATGTAGCGGCCCGCGTGAGGATCATAAAAACGCGCACCGTTGTAGTACAGCGTGGTTTCATCGTCCGCGTATTGGCCGGCATAACGAAGCGGCTGCGCAAACGCGTCGCTGCTTGGCCACTCCGGCGTCACGAGACTGCCCCACGCCCGGTAACGCCCGCGCCATGCCACCTGGCCGGTCTCATCCGTGAGCGCGACGGCCGTACCGGCGACGTCAGTGTGATAGTGATAGACCTGCGTGTTCTTGATCGTGCCATCATCGGTGAGGGTCTGGTCCACGCAAGCGAGCGGCGCGAAGCCGGTTGAGCGGTCGGGCTCGGGTTGATACAGGTACGTGCGCAGTTCCATCGCGCGCTGCTGCTGGATCAGTCTGTGTCCTTGCCACAAATAGCGCGTGAGCTCGTCCTGTTCCGGCGTCGATGACTGCTGCGCGCGCCGTGACGAAGCGGGTTCGACAAGCCTGCCGATACGCCGACCGATTGCGTCATACTGATAGCGCACGGTATAGCCCTTGCGATGCGCGGCGATGACGTGCCCCTCCGCATCCCAATCGAGCGTTAGCGTATGGTTGCGGCCACGCCTACGCACCAATTGCCCCCACACATCATAGTCATAACGATGTCCGCGGCACTCCCGTAACCGGTGGTCGGGATACACGGCCGGGAACCAGCTGCCGCCAGGCGTATCGAGCAGATTGCCAGCGGCGTCCCACGTGAAATACTCGATGTCCCCCTTCTCCGACACCGAGCGCAACAGACAGCCACGCCGGTCGTAGTCGTACCACGTCTGACCGTCGACCTCGGCGCCCGTTCTGACGATCACGTCAGCGAGACTGTAATCGGCTTCGCGCCACAATCCGGCGACAGGTTCTGTCGCGCAGCCCGGCGTATCCACGTCGCGCCCCGTCACCGAACGCCACCACACCGGCAAGCCGAGCGGCGAATAGCCCGTATGCGTGCGCAAACGGCCTTGCGTGCGCGCAACCGGACGCCTCATCGCGTCATACCAGAAGCGCGCAATCTGTCGATCGTTTAGTTCGACGAACGCGACAGCGCCAGTTTCGAAGCGACGCATACGCAACTCCTGCCCCTGTGGCAGCTGAATCGCGACAAGGCGGCCAACGACGTCGTACGTGTAGCGCAGTGTGCCGTTTGCGCCGTGCTCGGCGATCAGACGGTCACCGGCGTCGTGTTCGAAGCGGATCTCATCCGCTCCGATTCCGAGTAGCTCGCCTTCTCGTGTTGGCTCGCGGCTCACGCAGTCGAGCAATCCGCGCGGCCCGTAGCGATACATATAGCGGTTGTGCGCGGTCTCACGCCGGATCAGACGGCCCGCGCGGTCGTAGTCGAACGTTTCGCGACGCTGTTGCGCGCCCGCCTGCCACGTGAGACAACGGACCTGCCCGGTATTCGCATAGTCGAAGTTGCGTTCCACGCCATCGGCATCCGTGATCGACAGGCAACTGCTCGCATTCCACCGAAGCAACTGCACCGCGCCGTTCGCGCTTTCGATTCGAACCGGGCGCCCATGCGCATCGTATCGACGCACGATCACGTGCCCCTCTTCGTCGACCGCGCGTACGACATTGCCGCGCCGGTCTCGATACCAGTGCCGGCTTCGGTCACTCGGGCCGACGAACGACGTCCGCTGGCCAGCCGCATTCCACACATGACGCTCGGCCTGTCCGTCCGGACGCGTGATGGTCAACGGTCGGCCGAGCCCATCGCGCTCGATTCGCGTGACCGCGCCGAGCGCGTCGGTCACACTGACTACGTAACCATTGACGTCATACTCGTAGTCCGTCGTGCTTCCGCCAACTCCGGTGCGACGTGTCACCTGCCCCCACGCGTTATGCGCAAAGGTCGTGGCGACCCCCTGCGCATCCGTCGAGCACACGACATCGCCATCGTCACCATATTCGAAACGCGTGAATTCTCCAGACGGGGTTTGATAGTGCAACGGCTGCAAGCGATCGTTGCGTGCCCACATCCACACACGGCCATCGCTCAACGCAACTGACACGGGCTCGCGTGACGCAAACGCATACTGCGTCGAGCGGGTTGCGCCCTGGAGATCCGTCTCACACGCGACGCGTCCGAGCCCGTCGTATTCGACGTGAACCACCCGCTCGCCGGGCAGTTGCATGGTGAGCGGCGCGACGGCGTCGCCGTAGTCGAACCGGTAGCGCCGGTCGTCGAAGTCTGTGTGCGACAGCACGCGGCCCTGCTCGTCGTATTGCCAATGCGCCCTGTTGCCGAAGACGTCGCTGACCTCACTGGTCCGGCTATCGAAGTCGTAGGCGAAACGCTCACGCGCGCCTTCTGACGTGACTCGTCGAATCACCCGCGCGGCGCCGCCGATCGTCTGCCACACATAGCGTGTCGCCATTCCGAGCGCGTCTGCTTCTTCGACGATCCGCCCATCGCGGTATGCAAAGCGACGCACGATTTCGCCGACCCGGTTGCGTACCTCGGTGAGTTCGCCGCGCTGGCTGTAGCCGTACTGGACCAGCGCGCCGGTGGGACCGCCGTCGACACACTCGACAGCGCTCAGACGCGCGCCCATCCGCGCTTCGTAGTGCATGCGCAGCTCGTGGCCGCAGGTCCCACGCATGCGCAGCAAGCGCCCGCCGGGATCCCAGATCAGGCCGATCCGCTGCTGACGAAGATCCTCGACGTATTTGAGCCGTGCGATTCCGTTCGCGTCGAAGTCGCCGAACACGCGGTAATGCGGCGTCAGATCCGCGACGACGAGGCGTCCGTCGCTCAGATGCGCGATGTGCAACTGCGCAGCCGACGCAATCACCTGCGACCCGCGCTCGGGAAACGGCACGCTGAGCGTGCTGCCGTATCCGTCGGTGTAGAGCAGTTGATCGTCCCGCTTGTGCAGCGTGACTTCCCAACTCGTGCGCCAACCGACGCCGAGCAGCCCGAGCGCGTGCTGCTCGCTCGAATAACAACGCGACCATACGAGCGGAAGACGGCCTCGCAGCCTGAAGTCGGTTTCGTCGGTAGGTAGGCAGATTTTGCTGCCGCTGATTACCTCGACCGAGCCGCACAGAATGCCCGACAGCGCACGACGCATCCGAAAGCGGTCGACGACGTCGCCGAGCCGCTCACAGCGATCGAGCAACGGTCCGACACTGGCGAGGGGCAAGACGACGCCGGGCAAGCCGACCAGCTCGCCGCCGATTCCCGCGACTCCCGTCGTCACATGGCCCCCATCGTCATCATGAACCGATGCGCACGTCTGGCGAGCCAGCGGAACACGGCGCGCCACACGAAACCTTGCCGCCAACCAATGCCGCCGGCACGTTGTTGATCAACACCGTACCCGAACCCGCGACCACAGCTTGCGAGCACGGGTGCAGCGCGCAAACGGCAGAGCTCATACCGACGAGCGCCGCAGGCAATCGATTGATGAAGACCGTCGGGGAACCCGAGACGATCGAACCGCCATGTCCGATCGCATCGCCTTTGCGAGCCGCTGGAAACATGATCGATTTTCTCCTCATGGAAACTGAACGTCCGTGCAGGGCGATGCGCGAAGGCATTCGCCGTCTGCACGGTATTGCGAAATACGCTGTTACGCGTCCGAGCCGGTTGCGGGCGGCTCTTCGGACGGCGGCGGCTCCTCCGACGGCGGCGGCTCTTCCGATGGTGCCGGCTCTTCGGACGGCGGCGGCTCTTCCGATGGTGCCGGCTCTTCGGACGGCGGCGGCTCTTCCGATGGTGCCGGCTCTTCGGACGGCGGCGGCTCTTCCGATGGCAGCGGTTCTTCCGATGGTGCCGGCTCTTCCGATGGCGGCGGTTCTTCCGATGGCGGCGGTTCTTCCGATGGTGCCGGCTCTTCGGACGGTGCCGGCTCCTCCGACGGTGCCGGCGCTTCCGACGGCGGCGGCTCCTCCGATGGCAGTGGTTCTTCCGTCGGAAGCGGACATATCGTCGGAAGCGGCTCGTCCGATGGAGGTGGCGGAATAACTGGAACGTCCAGCGCATCGAGCACCACTACAGGAACTGGCACCGTCACTGAGCTGCCGCATTCCTTGTCACCGGGGTTAAGGTCCAGCGGCGTGCCTTGCACCACGACACGGGTGTCACCCTGGATGCGGATCGACTTACCAATGAGCTTGATCTCGCCATCCTTGTTCATGGTCAGCGACGACTTGCCGCACACGATAGACAGCGCCCCCCCGGCCGACAGCGAATAGGCTCCGCCTACCGCGTGCGTCGACGCGCCACCAACCGTGACCGTACGTGCACCGCCCACCGTCAGAAGGGAGGCACCCCCAACCGCGGTCTCCTCCGCCCCGCCAATCGAGACAAAGTGTGCAAGACCCACGGAATAGAAGGCGACACCCTTCACCCTTACCGAGTACTTGCCGCCGACGATCGTGCTGGACGTCGCCCCGACGGTCATGCTGTGCGCCGCGGCCACGCCGATCGTGTAGTCGGCACCGACGACGTGTGACTCATTCAGCTTCGTCAGGCGGTTCATGTCCCGTTCCGCCTGCAACGTGAATTCCTCGGCACCCGCCTTGTCCTCGAAGCGGATGCTGTTGTAGTTCTGCAGGCCCCCTTCCATCGACCGGCTCATGAAACCGCTCTGCGTCGCGTTGCCTGGCAAGTCATAGGGCGGACGCGTCGCCGCGTTGTACAGGCTCCCGGTGATCAGCGGACGATCCGGGTCGCCGTTCCAGAAGTCGACGATGACTTCCTGGCCGATGCGCGGAATGTAGATGCCACCGAAACCCTGACCGGCCCACGCCTGGCTCACACGGACCCAGCAGGAGTCGGTTTCGACGTTTTGGCCGTAACGGTCCCAGACGAAGCGGACCTTCACGCGGCCGAATTCGTCGGTCCACAGTTCCTTGCCCTCGGGACCCACGACGACAGCCGACTGCGGCCCGTTGACGACCGGCTTCGAGGTCTCCCGCGGCAGTCTGAACACTTCGCTTGTCGGTTGCACGTCGAACTTGTTGCTGCAGGTGTATTCGTAGCCGCTACCCGATTCGTCCGGCGTACCGGTCAGGTCGAGCTTTGTACCGATGACGAGGTATTCGCAGTTCGCGGCCGTATAGTCGTAGTTGGTCAGCACGAACGTCTGCCCGCACGCGAGTCCCCGTACGTTACCTTCGCCTTTCGCTCGCGTACCCGGCGCGCGCAGTGCTTCCATGCGCGTACGCGCCAGCAGTTCACCGTGGCTGCTGTCGGTGTAGTCGCCCGGCCAGTCGTAGCGCTCGAGCAGGTTCCAGCTGGTGTCGCGCGGTTGCTGATTGATCGCCCGCATGTCGGCGCGCGAACGCGTGAAGTCGAAGTCGCTCGTCACGTAGTGACCGGTGCACAAGACTTCGGCCGTCGAAAACGCGCTGATGTATTCGGTGTCGGTCTTGCCGCCCTGCGGTTGGAACGCCAGCGTCCGGTATGAGGGATTCGGCGAGTGGCGGTGCGCGCCAATGTGATCGCACAGCACGAGCCGGTGCTTGCCGTCGGCATGCTCGAAAAACCAGTAGATGCCCCACTCTTCCATCAGGCGATGAATGAAGTCGTAATCGGTCTCGCCGTACTGGACCTGGAACGCGCGCGGTTCGTTGGTCGGACTCTCACCCTCGAGCGCATAGCGGCTCACGTCGAGGCGCTTTTCGACCGGGTACGGATAGTCCTTCAGCACCTCGTCGATGATCTCGATGACCGTCCTGTTCTGGAAAATCTTGTAGTCGGTCGTCAGGGTCGCCAGCCACAGCCACGGCTTCAGCACGACACGATAGACGTTGTAGCGGCCTTCCCGACGCAGGTATTGCGCGGCGACGACGAGTCCGGTGATTTCGCGCTGACATGCTTCGGTGTCGGCGCTCGGCTGGAGGTCGATCGCGACGGTCATTTCCTTGCCTAGCAGCGCCTTCAGGTCGAGGTTGGCACTGACGGCAAGCGGTACCGTGTAATCGTCAGGCGTGCGCAACAGCAGTTCGTACTCAAACAGCTTGCCGAGATGCTCGTCGCCGTTCAGTGACATGAACTCCAGCGCCGGCTGCGTCTGTCCGTCCGCGGTCTGCCCCGGCCACCGCGGTATCGCCGCGCTGGATACGGTCACTGAGCGGCTTTGCACACTTATCGCGTTCAAGGGATTACTTGACATGCACTCCTCTAAATTCTCTATATCGAAAAGACGCTACTGTTCGTCGGCGAATGCGGAGCCTGACGACGCGTCCGCTCGCTTTCCCATCGCGTTTCCGCTACCGGGACAACGAAAATCGCGCAGCAACGCCGTGAGTTGCGGTCCTGACTGTCCGCCCGATGTCAGTTCGATGACCGCGTGCCGGTCGTCGAAATTGAAGTCCACCGCCGAGCGGCTCGACGACAACGTCGACGTCACGCGGCCCCGGTCGATCAGACGGAACAGCGCCCACGGACCTTCGGTCATGACGGTCGACGTGTCCGGACGCACGCGCGGATTCGCGGTGAGGCCGGCCATCGAACCGCCGCGCGGCCCCGGCCAGGTGATCGGGGACGTCGTGACCGGACCATGCGCATAGCGCAGGTTTTGCCCGTCGACGTCGATGAGCAGATCGGTAATCTCGGGGTCCAGCGACACGACCTTGAGGCCCGCGTTCCACGACATCCGGGTCGCGCCGGGATCGCGAAAAAATGTCTGACGGATCGCCGCGGCGCGCTCGAACGGTTCGAGGCCCGGTCCCTGCATGGGCGGCATGCCCGGGCTGACCGGCTTATAGCGCCATGGCCGCATGCTCGTATCGACGCGGCTGGCGAGCGTCTTGTGGAAGAAGTCGTCGAGCAGGCCGCCGGCCGCGAACACGCGAATGAAATCGTCGATGTCGACTTCCTGGGCGCTCGCGGCAAACGGATATTTGCCTTCGACAGCACGGCGGCATTGCGCGCCAACGCTCGATTCGACCTGCATCGTGAGCAGGGAGCCGACATTGCGGTCCACCTTGCGCATCGACTGCGACGCGAGGCCCGCGAGCACGGCCCGAAACGGCGGCGGAAGCTTCTGCGCCTCGAGCTGCATCGTGGAGCCGAGGTCATCCGTGGGCGGCATGCTGTTGGTGGCGAGCACGTCGCCGGCCGTCATCAATCGCGTGTACTGCTCGTTGATCAGCCCGATGACGCCGCCCAGCTGCAGCACGCCGCTGCCGCCAGGCAGCGCGCTCCCGCTATCGGCCTGGCCGGTCACGACTTCGCGCAGCGCGGCAAAGCGTCTGTCGACCAGTTCACGTTCCATCTTCTGTTGCGCGAGCTGACCGATCGTGGCGGTTGCGGCCACGGCGCTCGCTGCGCGCGCCGCCTGCGAGCGACGCATGATCACGTTGATGGCACTACCGGCGGCCGACGGCTCGTCCGCGCCATCAACGATCGACAGCGACGTCTCGCGCGCGGCCGTTCGCGCGAGTCTCGCCAGCGGCGAATCCGGCGCAGCCAGCGTACGCAGCGTCTGCAGATCGGGCGCCAGGGTGCCTTCGCTGCCGGACACCGGTCTCACGTCGTCGAGAAACTGGCTCCAGTAATTGCCATAGTCGGTCAGGTATTGGCGACGGATATCGTCGGCGAGCCTGTCCTTGCGCGGTGCGTTGCCGTTTGCCATCCGCCGCCGCCGCGCCGATGCATCGGCCTCGCCCATCACCCAAGCGTCCTGTTTTCGCGCCTGCTCGAGAAAATCAGGGAGGCGCTTGTTAAAAACGGCGTGATAGCCGTCGTAGGTATAGAGACCGGGGATACCTCGCGCGAGCGTCGAACCGCCGGCCAGCATGAACACGGTAGTGGCCTGCGGACCCGCGGCGCTCAGCAGCGTGACGTTCTCGGGCGCCTCGGGAGCCATCGCGTTCATCGCACGTTCGTAGAGCCGTCCGGACGCCGGATTGCGGCCAAGGAACTCGCGCGCGCGGCGCACGAGCTGCGCATTCACCGGTCTTGCCGGCACCGCGGGCACCCCTTCCACGATCAGCGCATCGAGGTGACGCGCCATCACGTTGCGCTCGCCGAGCGATGCGACGCTGTTGGCGTGTTCCCAGTCGCCGAGCACCCATGCCTTGACCGCTTTCGCGTCGTAGTGCGAGCCATCGAACAGCATCAGGTAGACCATCAGCGTGCGATAAACGCCGTCCGCGTCCTGTACGCCGATTTGCGTATCGAGCACCGTTTCGAGCCGGCCGACGACTTGCGGCAGCAGCATCTGTTTCAGCAGATTGTTGTAAGTCTCGCCGGCCGCGGCGCGGATGGCGGGCGCCGCGTAGAGCCCGTAGTGCCATGCGACACCGGGACTGTCGAGGTCCATGCCGTCGAACTGAGGCAGCTCACGCGACGCCGACAGAAGCGTCCCCATCGTCCCGGGCTGCGGCGCCTTCCGTTGCGACAGGACCCGCGCGACGAGCGCATTGGCCTTGCCATCGATCGCGGCGAGATACTCGCGGTTGTTGCCGAAGCTCACGACGAGCGCAGCAATCAGCCACACCGCCACGACGATCGCGAGCAGATGTCCGATCAGACGCAACGCGCGGAAGCGGACTTCCCAGTACAGGTTCGGCCGCACCAGATGCGCTTCGGCCAGGATCACGCGCTGAAACAGATTGCGCAAGAAATAGCCGCGATAGCCGGTAGGCATCGCGTCGCCGGACGACGGCGAGACCGTTTTCGGCGCGGCACCGAACCAACCCGCGAGCCCGCGACGCAGCCGCTGCAAGAGCGTGGAGCTGTCGGCGGACACGGCCTCGTGAGTTTGCGCCGCGCTCGTGAAATAGACGCCGCGCAGCGTGCTGTTCAACTGCGTGTCGTCGTATTTCGAATCGAGAAACACCAGCGCGAGCAATTCATTGAGTTCCGCACACAGGCTACGAAATTCTGACGGCAGCGCATAAAGTTTCTTGCGCAGATCGACCTCGTACACCTCTTGCAGCCTCGTGTTGACGCCGTCTTCGAGTCCCTGCTCCAGCTCACGCATTTCGGCCGCGCAGTTCAGGCGCAGTGTGTCGCGGCCGTGTTGTTCCGCCGCTTCCTGATAAGGCAGTGTGAAGCCGAAAATCTGCGCGCGGCTTTCCGCCGTCAACGACTGGAAATACTCCCCGAAGCCGGGCAGCAGATCGAGCTTCGTGACGAGCACGTAGACGGGGAATCGAATCCCCAACTGCTGGCGCAACTCGCCGAGCCGAGCGCGCATGGACGCGGCGAGCGCCTTTCGTTCGGGCGCTGGGCGCGTCAACAACTCTTCGACCGAAACGACCAGCAACGCACCGTTGATCGGCGCGCGCGGGCGCCGCTTGCGAAGCAGCCCCAGAAGGCCGCGCCACTCGGCCTCGTTCTCGCTCTTCAGGTCTTCCGGATTGACGTCAACCTTCGCGGCGTCTTGCGACGTTGCGTCCTGAACCGTATAGCGGCCAGCGGTGTCGATCAGCACCGCTTCGTTCGCGAACCACCAGTCGCAGTTCGCCGTTTCGACGCGGCTTCTCAGCGACGCCGCGACCATCTGATCCGCCTCCGGAAAATCCAGACCCGAGTTCAGGACCAACGTCGTCTTGCCGGCGCCTGGCGAGCCCACCACCATGTACCACGGGAGTTCGTACAGATAGCGCTGGCTTTCGAGCAGACGACGCAGCCCTGCCGGTCCGCCGCGCATGCGTTTGAGCTTGTCGATGGCCTTCGCGACGACCGCGTGAAGCGCGCGGATTTCGTCTCGTGCGACAGGGCTCGCGGCCGACTTCTTCGTGAACGGGTTCAGAACGCGCTGCAGCAGCACGTCATCGCTGCGCACTGCCCGCCACAGACGATACAGCCCATAGATCGCGTAGCAGGCAAGCAGCACCGAGATCAGCAGCACGCGGGACCATGTGGTGCCGAGTGGATGCGTTTGGCCGAACGCGAGTATCGGTCCGAAATACCAGAGCGCGAGACACAGCAACGCGACGCCGATGACGCCAGGCGACCAGCCGAGCAGCCAGAACAGCAGCAGCAATAACAGCACGACGATCGACAGCGTGCGCGAGAGCGCGCTCTCGAGTGGGCGGTAGTCGCCAAATGCAATCAGAGGTCCCACGAACCAGACGGCCACAGCCGTCACGAGGATCGCGGCGAGCACCAGCGTCTGGCGCGTGAGCACAAGTTTCGATAAGCGGTTCAAATAAGACATCAAGGCTTTCCCGTTAATGCGTGACGAAGACTTCCACGCGTCGATTGCGGGAACGACCTTCCGCTGTACTGTTGTCCGCGACAGGTTGTGTATCGCCCTTGCCGACAGCCTCGATGCGATTGCCGGGCATGCCGTGCGCCTTCAATACGTCGGCGACGAACGCGGCGCGCTTTTCCGATAGCACCAGGTTGTCAGGAAACTCCGCCGTATGAATCGGCTGGTTGTCGGTGTGCCCGGTCACCGTGACATTGCCGCCGACCCGGACGACCTCCCGCGCGACCTTGGTCAACACCGGATCCAGTTCCGGTCGAATGCGGCTTTGCCCCGGCAGGAACACGTAGTCGCCACGGAACACGACCCGGCTGCTGCTCGCGTTCTCTTCGACGGAGACCTGGCCGCGAGCGATCTCGTCTTTCAGCAAAATCGACAGGCGCAAGCGCTCGTGAACGACCGGAGCCGCGACCTTGATCGGCTCTCCGATCGCGAGAATCTTCGCTTCCAGCGCATTGCTTTGCGCCAGAAGCCGATACTTGTACCAGGCGAACAGCGAGAACACACATAGCGCAGCGACGCCCGCCGTCGCCCAGACCGGCACGCTTTTCAGCAGCCGCATCCTGCCCGGCTCCTCGCCGCGCCAGTGCGGCGACAGTTCGAGCCGCATCGTGTCCCGCGTGCCGCTGATAAGCGTCAGCATCCGCTGCCGGATCTGCTCCAGATGACGTGGACCGTCCGCGGCAACGCTGTAGCGTCCTTCGAATCCAAGGCTGAGAATGCGATACAACACCTCGAGGACGTCGATGTACTCCTGGGGATCCGTTGCCATGCGGCCGATCAGCAGGAAGAACTTCTCGCCGCCGTCCACTTCTCCTTCGAACTTGAGCAGCAGCCCCCCCGCGGCCCAAATTCCGCCGCTCCCCCAACGCGTGCGATTGGCGGCTTCGTCGAGCGCGGTGCACAGCGCGTAGCGGACAGCCGCTACGTGCTTCCACGGCAAACTCGCTTTGTCGCAGACCTTCTGGAATGCGGCGACCTCGCGCACCAGCAGCGAGCGCAAGCTCGCGACCGCAGCCAACGAATCGAGCGAAGCCGGCATGTCCGCCAGCATGCGCAACAAAGGCTGCGCGGCTTCACACAACGGATTGCGCGCAGCCTTCATGCGCTCCAGACGCGTCTGCACTTGTTCCGGCGGATCGAACGCGGCCGCATCGACCACCGGTTCCTGATTGGCGACGCCCGCGGTTGTGGGACGTCCAGCGGGAACGGCAGACGGCTGGCTCCGGCCAGAAGCAGAGTTGTCGGGGTTCAACAGAAACTCGAACGCGTCGTCCCCGTATGCACCGGTACTCATTTTTGACGCACGCCCCACAGCTCAAGCTTGAGTTCCGGGAAGTGCCCGGCGACATGCATGGCAAGCCCTCCGTGCCGCGCAATCTGTTCCCAGAACGGTCCGGTACGCGACAGTTCGAAATAGATAAAGCCCGAGTTGAACGGAATCTGGCGCGGAGGAACCGGCAGCGCCGCTACTGCCAGACCCGGCAGGTGCGAACGGATCAATTCCGGCAAGCGCTGCGGATGACTGATCTTCGTTTGGGCAAGAAACTGCTGCTGCAGCAATTCGGAAGGCATCTGCGCGCCCACGGCGAGCACGAGGCTCGAATAGCCGGCCAATTCGTTCGGCAGCATGGCGGCCGTACGGATGCCATGCGCCTGCTCCGTAAGCGGAATGGGCTGCGCACCACGAATCAACACCTGGTTCAACAGATAGTGAACCTCCTCGACGAGGGGCCTGATACTGCGGTAGAGCTGCGCATGGTCATAGCCCGGAGCCGCCCGCGGACGCCGCGTTTGCGGACGCACGAAGGTCGAAAGCTCGCCCGCGAAAAGGGCGAGCTCGCGATACAGGGTCACCGGCGCGGTCTCCTCGAGTTGGCAAATATGCTCGAGCAGCGGCTCATAGCGATTGAGCACCTGGAGCAGCAGATAGTCGGCCACTTCGGCCGCCGCGCCCGTACGGCCATCAGCACCTGACAGACGGGCGGCGAGCGCGTCGGCGCGTAGTCGCGCGAGGCCGTGCAGCTGCATCGCCCATTCGCGCAGCAGTGGATTCGCGCCGTAACCGGTCACGGGCGGAATGTGGTCGGCGCTGTGCAGCGAGACGGCGCCGTCGGCGTGCAGCGCCTTCACGCGCGTCAGCGCAAGCCCGATCCACGACTGCGTCAGCTCTTTCTCGGGCAACAGCCGCAAGCGCAGATTCGAGAGTTGGACGGGCTTCGGACCTTGGCCGATCGCGTTGCTGTCGCGCAGTTCGGCGTCGTACGCATGGTAACGGGCCAGCGATCCGCTCTGCTCGGTGAAGGCGGTTTCCTCGGTGTTAGGCAAGCGAAGCGGGACCGCCAGGTAAATCATCTGCTCCTGATGTTCCGGTCCGATCGTCAGTGGGGGCGGGGGCAGCGTCAGGCCAGGCACCTCGAACGGTGTGCCGTCTGGAAATACGCCGAGCCCGCTCTTGAACACCAGCTTGCCGAACGCGAGCGATTCCTGATCGATTTCATAACGGCTGAAGCCCCAGAAAAACGGGCTCAGCGGCGCGCTCCGGCGATGCGCGAACGACTCGAAATACCGCTCCTGCTGCTGAAACAATTGCGGGCGCAGGAAGAGTCCTTCGCTCCAAACAACTTTGCTATACCAACTCATCGAAATTAGTCTGACTTTGAAATCGAAACAGTGCGCTGATCGAGCTGGATCGTCAGCTTCTGTTCCTTGTCTGGAAGAGCCATCCTGTACCATGCGACGTCGGGCGCGATTGGCAACCGGTAAACCGCGCGCCAGACCGATTTCCCGAGATCCCGGTAGCCGGCCAGCACGCCAATTGCGGTAGTGGCGGGGTTCGACTTCCGGACGATCTCGCGTGTATCGCCGGGACGCAGAATAAATTCGTCAACGACCAGCACGTCGTCGCCAAGGACTTTTTTGTCGTCGCTTTGCAGCGTGAAAAAGTCGCCGGTTTGAAACGCCGTCGGCGACTTCAGTTCGTAGACCCGCACGAGGATCGGCGCCGCCGTTCCCCACTCGTTCGGATTGACGTTCTCGTTTGCCGCGATCTGAAGCCGGAGGGTCGTTCGCTCCTTGACAACGGGAGCCGACGCGGTAGCGCACCCGGACAGCCATGCGCTCGCCCCGCTTAGGGCTAGCCAGCCCCCGATACGCAGCCATATCGCGAAGCGGGAAAAAAAGATTGAAACCATCTGACGGTATCAAGGTGATCTCGCACATCGCCCTGAATGAACCAGGATGCCTGCATCCAGCCGGGCATCCCGGTTAACAACCTTGACACGGCGTCCCGGACAAAAGGGTCGTCGTGCCAAGATTCAGGAAAATGTGCGATTTAGGCCGTGTTCTTCTTGATATCGAAGGTCGCCGTGATCGCACCGCCGCTACCGCCTTGCGCGTTCTGCACCACATATTCCTGCTTCAGGCGAGCAAAGGACAGACGCACCGTTTCGCACGGACGCGATTCACTGTCGCTGACGCCGGACGGATGCACCGAGGTAACCAGCACGTCGTTCATCGTGAATTTGATGTATTCGAGCGGATTACCGCCAGCCTTGCGCACGACGAGTTTGGCTTCGTCGATGTGCTTACCGGTCAGGCAGTATTGCGTCAGGTTGGGCGTTGCACGATCGATGAAATGCTCAAACGTGAAGTCGTCGACCGTGGCTCGGCCAGCGCCACCACCGGAACCAACGTGCATATTCGATTGCTGCGTAACGCCCCACGCCCAGCTCAGAACATCGATTTCGTCCTTGTGGTTAGCGTCTGCCGACTCACCATCAATCCCGTTAATCTTGAGAAAGATGTCTTGCGCCATAAAAATACTCCTTGGTACCGATTAGTTTTAAAGATGCTCAATGAAAGTCAGGCATATTTAGTGAGCGCCTGTCTGTCGCTCAATCACCGAATGAACGGTAGACGTCAGATCAGGCTGCATCCTTCACGAGCGGCAGCTTCGCGACGAGACGCAAAGAAACCGTCAGACCTTCAAGTTGGAAATGCGGACGCAGGAAGAACTTCGCCTGGTAATATCCCGGATTTCCCTCGACGTCCTCGACGACCACTTCGGCCGCGGCCAGCGGTCGACGTGCCTTGGTTTCCTGCGACGAATTCGCGGGATCGGCGTCAACGTAGTTCATGACCCATTCGTTGAGCCATTGCTGCATTTCGTCCCGCTCCTTGAATGCGCCGATCTTGTCGCGCACGATGCACTTCAGGTAATGCGCAAAGCGCGAGCACGCGAACAGATACGGAAGACGTGCCGATAGATTCGCGTTCGCAGTTGCGTCGGGATCGTGGTACTCGACCGGCTTCTGCAACGATTGCGCGCCGATGAACGCCGCGTAGTCAGTGTTCTTGCGGTGAATGAGCGGTATGAAACCACTCTTCGACAATTCCGCTTCGCGGCGGTCGGAGATCGCAATTTCCGTCGGGCACTTCATGTCGATGCCACCGTCATCCGTCGGGAACGTGTGACACGGCAGGTTTTCAACTACCCCACCGCTTTCCACGCCGCGAATCAGCGTGCACCAACCGTAGTTCTTGAACGAACGGTTGATGTTCACCGCCATTGCGTAGGCCGCGTTCGACCATACATAGCGTTGATGATCCGCGCCGGCGGTCGCCTCTTCGAAATTGAATTCGTCGACCGGATTCGTCTTGACGCCATACGGCAGACGTGCAAGGAAACGCGGCATTGCAAGGCCGATGTAGCGCGCGTCTTCCGAACTACGCAGCGAGTTCCAAGGTGCGTACTCGAGGTTTTGCGTAAAAATCTTCGTCAGGTCGCGCGGGTTGGCGAGTTCCTGCCACGAGTCCATCTGCAGCACGGACGGTGCCGCGCCCGTAATGAACGGCGCATGCGACGCTGCCGCCACCTTTGCAATCGAGCCTAGCAGGTCGACGTCGGCCGGCGTGTGATCGAAGTAGTAGTCGGCGACGAGACAGCCGTACGGCTCGCCACCCAACTGCCCGTATTCTTCCTCGTAAATTTGCTTGAAGAACGGACTCTGGTCCCACGCAATCCCTTTATAGCGCTTCATCGTGCGACGCAGGTCGTCCTTCGACACATCCATAAAGCGGATCTTCAGCTTCTCATCCGTTTCCGTGTTCGCGACGAGGTGATGAAGCCCACGCCATGCGCTTTCAAGACTCTGAAAATCTTCATGGTGGAGAATCAGGTTGATCTGTTCGGATAATTTGCGATCGATCTCCCCAATAATTGACTCTATGTTTTTGTACGCGTCGTCGGACACCGTTGCCGATGTAAGCAGTGCTTGTTGAGCGAGCGTCCGGACAGCCCCCTCGACAGCCTCGCGCGCGCGCTCCGTTTTGGGCTTGAATTCGCGCGATAGGAGTGCGTTGAAATCGGACTGATTGGTCACGCTCGCCGTTGCCTTGGCGCGCGTGTTCGCTTGAAGTTCGGCCATCATTTCCCCATTGTTTCAGGCTGTGCTTTCGTGCGGAAAGCAAAAATCATTCGTTGGTCACCGGTTCGCCGGTGGATGCCGCTTCCGGCTTTGGCGCCTTTGCGAGCGCTTCGAGTAACGCTGGGTCTCTCAACACCTTGCTGACCAGGTTTTCCGCGCCACTTTTGCCATCCATATACGTTTGCAGATTGGCGAGTTGCGTACGCGCCTCGAGTAGCTGCGCAAGCGCGTCAACCTTCTTCGCGACGGCTGCAGGCGAGAAGTCGTCCATGCTTTCGAACGTGATATCGACCATCAGATGACCTTCGTTCGTCAGCGTGTTGGGCACCGCGAACGCGACACGCGGCTTCATGGCCTTCATTCGCTCATCGAAGTTCTCGATGTCGATATCGAAGAACTTACGATCGCCGACGGCGGGCAACGGTTCGAGCGGCTTGCCCGACAAGTCGGCGAGGACGCCCATCACGAACGGGAGTTCGACTCTCTTTTCCGAACCGTAAATTTCGACGTCGTATTCAATCTGGACGCGGGGGGCACGATTACGTGCGATGAATTTTTGAGAACTGGTAGAAGCCGACATAGTGCTCTGAGGTTGTTCGCTCAAATAAAAGAAGGAGCGGCGACACCGCTCGCTTTCGTATGAAATCCGCAAGCTGAAGATGTTATGTCTCGGAGCAGCGCGGCGATATGGGCGGTTGCCCAAAAGTCTGTCCCGTTCGCAAAAGCGAGGCCGGGTTGGCGTGTGCGAACGCAGGCTCCCAGAGGGCTACCCGCGACGAGTACTTTCAGTGCGTGCCTGAATCGGGAACAACGGTGATTTCGACACGACGATTCATCTCGCGCCCCTGACTAGTTTCGTTGCCGGCGATCGGCCGGGTATCGCCATACCCCTGAATTGCGAAACGTGTGACGGGCAACGTAGCCGTGTTGACGAACCAATCGCGGATGGCCCGCGCGCGTGCCTCGGAGAGCTTTTGATTCGCGACGCTGGCACCCACGTTGTCAGTATGACCCGCGATGAGAATTCGCTTGTCGGGATTCGCGCGAATCAGATCGAGAACCGCGTGGAGCCTTGGCTCTGCACCTGACTTGAGCGTCGTCTTGCCGCTGTCGAATAACAAGAGGCTGTCGATCGTCACAGCAAGGGGCGGGGAATGCGCGGCGATCGTCGGGGAATGCGATGTCGCGGTCACGCGTTCAAGCGCGACTTGCAACTGCTTGCCCCGATACAGTCCCCAGCCGAGCCCGGTCGGCACACCGTTGCTCGCATAGCGAGCCAGCTCGGCGGATTGTCTGCGCAACGATTCGAATCGCTCACGCTTCGCATCCGCGCGGGCTGTGGGTATATGCGTGTAAGCCTCGAGATCGTCGGCGACTCGCGTGACCAACCTGCTGTTCGACCATGCGGAGACACCAATCGACACCATCAGGACGACCGCCGACGCAGCCAACGCGTGCAAGCTTCCGGAATACGACCGGGCCCACTCGCTCTTCGAAACCCGGAATCTGTCGTTCCGCGCGATGGTCGTAAGTAAAGGCAGAGACAGCGGCTTCGGTTGAGCCCTCGGCCTCGTCAGCAGCGGCCGCAGCGCGGTCTTGCCGGTGAGCCATCGTGTCCATGCGCCTGGACGCATCGGCGGGTGTCCGATGTCGGCCAACAGCAAGCCGCGCAGCGAGAACGGCGCGGTGTTCGCGAGCGATGAAAGTATCGATAGCAGCGCCTCATCTTCTAGCCAGTCGAACACCGCTTGCCCCAGACCGGCACGCGACCCACGTTCCGGGTGGGCGACAGCGAGCCAAGCCTGATCCAGTTGTTGCCTGAGCGCTTGCACATGTTGCCGCGCGGTTGCGGTCGCGGGTTGCATCGTCGAGATATTCATGGCATCGCCGAACCAGACCGGTTCCACTGCGTGGTCGCCATTCGAGCCGAGGTACGCGTAGATCGCGATATAGCAGGGTAATACGAACGCCCGGGGACCGATGCAAGCGTCGATTTGATGCTTCCAGCGGGAAAATTCGCGGCGAATCACAGCATCGTCGCACTCACCGTCGGGAACAATGGGCATCAGCACGGCATCCGGCGGACGTTGATGCGACTCCATCACCGTGGCCAACACGCTGGACAACTGCTGCGGGGACCGGACACGCAACCACAGCGCATCACCGTTACGTCGCAGTGTGGATGTCTGGCCATCGTGTGCAAACAACGCGCCGGCATGCGGCCCGACGACGAGAACAATCGATAACTGACGCACGTTCCCGAGCTGAAAATCCTGATCCTCGTGGGTCGGATGCGATCGCCCGTAAGCTGGCAAAACGGCGGCCCCCGCCCCCATCAACAGAACAAGACTGAGCACAACGGGCCACGATGGTTGGAGAGCAAGCGGCAAACATAGCCATATCAGTCCAACTACGGAGACAGCGATCCAGATCAGCGCCGCCCGGCAGCTGTTTCCGGAAATCATTGCGAACGCTCCGTCTGCATAGGACTACTCTGCGGCGACGACGTTTGAGGTAGACCGCGTGTCGCAACGTCCAGACTAAGGTCCATCGCCGTCCATAGTGACGCGATGGCAACCGCGCCAGCAATCACCCCGCCGGCGGTTCTGCGTGAATGTGAGATCCGTGACACGTCCGACGGCCGAAGCGAATTGGTCAGTGGCATGCTGTTATCCGGTGCGTCGGGTATGGAGAACGCCGCCTTATTACGCAGATGCCCGTTCAACGCCGATTTCGCACGCTCCAGGTATGCGTTGGCGTTTTCGCGTCCGCCGTCGAAGCCCAGCCCCAGCAACATGGTGTAGAACTCAAGTCCGGCGGGGTCCGGATCGCCGCCGTCCACCACCGCCTCGATCCGGTGCCATACCCATGCGGCGCCGTCGCGCACGCCATGAAAACGCATCTGCAGCGGCTCACGCAACCATTCCTCGCGCTGCCTGGACGGCAATGCATGCAACGTCAGTTCATCTAGCAGAACGCATTGTGCGAGGCTGACTTCCCGGATATCCGTTGCCGGAAAAGTTCGATCCAGCATTTGCTGCTGTAGCGTCTCGACCAACGTACTGCAACGCGCGCGCCAAAAAGGAATAGCCGGCAGCTCCGCGCCGTCGGACAGCAGTGCTGCATGCAACGCAGTCGCTCGCATGAGCGCGACTGTTGAGTCAAACATAATAAGAAACGTATTCGCGCCGGCACCCTCAGGGCATTTCGACGACATAGGTGACGAATGTATTGACGGTGCCAGCCGTGGCCCGACCGGTTGCGTAGTAGCTGGCAATGAAATCCACCGGCGTCGGATCCGTGGACGTGATCGGAACGACTCTCATCGTAGACCGGTCGCCGACCTTGATCCGCGATCCGTCCGCATTGGCCAACATGACCTGTACATTCGTTGCCGACGCCGCCCCGCTCGCATTCTGCAGGTCCAGATTCCCGGTGTTGGGATCGGTCGACGAACCGCTCTCGAAATACACGCGCGCCCCCGTTACACCGCTTGGACATTGGATCGTGATGGTAAAGAACTTTGAGCCATCTATAACTCCGGCCGTCGGCAGCGATCGCGTCGAAAGCGTCGGCAACGTGACCGTCATGTCGGGCGAACTCACCAGCGCACACGTCGTCGCGTTATAGGTGCCACTAAAATTGAGCGTGACCGAAGGCGAGCCTTGCGCATGTACGCAAACCGATCCCAACAGCGCACCTGCGATCAATCCGGAAATTAGTCCGGCAATCCGAAAGTATCTACAAATATTTTTCATTTTCTGACCTCTACTGTCGGCGGAATCATCTAAGCCGCAGCGCTGGAGCTGACCGGGTATCGACCTTCGCACTTCAGCGAAGCGAACTGACAAGCGCCGCGCCCGCTGAACGTCGCGCTACGGACTTTGCCGGCGGAGACCAGACTAGCGCTGGATCACAGCTCAGCTTGATGCGCGCAACGATCCCCGCACGCTGACCGCTGTCTGCCTTGTCGTCGTCCGGCACCGTGTAGGGCATCACGCACTGCTCCGCTGCGCGATTGCCCCAGCGCACCAGCAGCTTGCCTTCGTGTTCGAGGCCGCGCAGGTACGCGAGGCCACCCTGACCGACGATGCCCACCGATTTCTCGGACTCGTCGAATAACTCGGTGCCCATTGGCATGGCTTTGCCTTCGCGATCCAAAACCTCGGCGAAAATCGGCGTGCCCTGCGTGGTCGCAATCTTCACCTTGACGAGCGAACTCGCGCGCGGCACGACTTCCTCACTCGTGTTGCCCAGTTCAACGTCGAGCGACACGTCGCTCGGATCCAGCGCGACCGTGTTGACCCGGTATGGCATCAGCGAAGACACCACCGCATAGCCGTTAGCGTCAATCCTTGCACCCTGGCCATTGACGATCCGGCCACCTTCCGCGCCTTTCGCTTCGACGAGCGCGAACGCCTGCCCAAGCGGCGGGCTCAGCGTCATGCCGCCACTGTGAACGACGACCGCGCCGTCGGCATTGAACGCGGCTTGACGGGTCTGATTGCTGATCGATGCATTGACGTTGTAGGTACCGAACGGCGCGCGATACATCGCGTAACCACCCGCGGAAACGGTCCGATTGTCGCCGGCGACGACCCGTGACGCGTTGACACCGTAGGTGATCGGCGTGGCTCCGCTCGTGTTGCCCGACGCAGTGGCCTGAATTGTGCTATCCCCGTTCGAGCCGCGCGAAACGTTGGTGGTCAGATAGTCGAACATATGATGCTCGTTCGAGTCGACCTTGCCGAGCGGAATCGTCAGGTTCAAACCTACCTGCGTGCTGATCTTCGAGTTTTGCAGGCGCGTGCGTTGCGCATATAGCGAGTAAGACACCCGCTTGTACGCGCTGTTGAAACCAACCTGATATTGCAGATCGTAGCCCTTCGACGCGCCCCAGTAGTTCTGCGAACTGCCGGCGATATAAAAAGAACTCGACTCGCCGATTGGCTGGTTGATATTCAGCTGCAGACGGCTGCGCGTACGGTAGTCATACTGACCCGTGGTGTCTCGGGAGCCATATCGCGCGTACATCGCGTCATGCAGGCTATAGAAGCGTGAGGTCGAGTATCGGTAAGCCGCAACCGAAAAATTCGTGTTGGGTCCTGGAAGGAGCTTGCTGTAGCTGATACGAGTACTGTAACCGGGACGACCACCAGACACGCCGGGAATATTCGTTCCCGCCGCCGTTACGTCAAACGCGAATGCGCCGAGCGGCGTATTGAGCGCGACACCCATCAGGCCAGCCCAGTAACCTTCCGCAAACTGTGCACCGGTGTAGGCGGTCAACAGGTTTGTCAGGCCGCGCTGATAAACCGCCTGCGCCACCCACGGATGGTTATTCAGCACGGTATCGCGATAGACACCGGTCGTCAGATTGAAACGTGCAACACCAGGCCGCAGCAACTGCGGGACGGACGCGAACGGCACCAGAAAAGTCCGCTGACGGCCGTCGGATTCTGTAATAGTGACCTGAAGGTCGCCGCCATAACCCGTAGCCGGCAGGTCGTTCAGTTCAAACGGCCCCGGCGGCACGCTGGTCTCGGCCACGATGATGTTGTTCTGACGCACGACGATGCGTGCATTGGTATCAGCCACGCCACGCACAACCGGCGCGTAGGAGCGCATGGAATCCGGCAACATGCGGTCGTCGCTCGAAAGCTGGACGCCACGCACGTTGAATGAGTCGAAGACGTCACCGCTCGTCGAGCTGTCGCCGATCGTCAGTTGGCTCTTAAGCGCCGTGACATCGTGTTGCGCAAACAGCGCGACACTTTGCCAATGCGTGCCGGAACCCCGGTTCTGCGAGCTTACCGTGGACCACTGGCGGAAACGCCAGCCGTTCACGTTGAATCCGCTTTGCAGACCGAGGTAGACACTGCTGAAGTCTCCGCTACCATTGTTCTGGTGAGTCGTATAGCCGGCGAGACTGTATTGCACGAAGCCTGCGTTGATCCCGTTGTCCCAACGGGACGGATCAACGTAACCGGCAGCCTCCTTGCGCAATTCGATCTGTGGAATCGACAGATCGAGTTGCAGATCGGCGGTGTTGAACGATGCAACCGATCCCGGTACGGCTTCAACCAGTGGGACGCATTGCACTGACGCGTCCGTATCGTCGAAGTCGCCCTTTCCTGCTTCCTTCAACCGCTGGGCCACGCGCTCGGTATCTACGCCAGCGCGGTCGAGGCCAGGCATCGTGAAACAGGGCGTTGCGATATCCGAGCCCGGCACTGCCTGAAACAGGACATCGAAGCGTCCACGCTTCTTACCATTGACGAGCAGTTCGAGCGGATAAACACCGGGAGCCACAGGATTGCCTCGCGTATAGCGTGACAAATCGGCGACGTTGCCCGTAAAGAATGCTGGATTGAACTCGACTTCTTGCGGAACTTCCGCAGCGGGCGCATTTGATGTCGCCGCGGTAGATGACGCATCCGTACGCGCAGCCTCTCCGTCGACACCGGCTGCCTGTTGCGGCAACTCGGACGCCGAGCAGTCGCTGGATGGCGTCGCCGCTGAGTCCGGCGCGCACGCGGCGACCGCGGAATTTGAGCAAAAGACCCAGCCCGACGCTATGATTGCCGCCCAAGCCAGTGGGTGAAACCGGAAAGGGACATTACTGAATACTCTTTCAACCGCCGTCTTACTATTCCGCACGCCCGACATCCCGTATTTCAATTATTGATTCTTTTGCGCTTCCGCGCTTTGAGCACCTGTCACTTCCGCCGAGTCCTTGATCGCTGTACCGAAGTCGTTCAGAACCGTATAGGAAACGGTGGCAGGAGCTTTGATATCCAGCTTTCCATCTTGTGGACGGAGATCGACGTGCCCGAACGGCGGTGCCATATCGGGCAAAAGAGCGACTTTCCTGCCTGCCGTTTCTACCTCTGCCGTGCCGACGGAAATGTAGTAGGGCGATGGGTTGTCCAGACGAACGATGCTCTGACCTTTGTCATTTGCCTCGACATGCCACTTCAGCTGGGCCCGCCCCGCCGTTGGGTCATCGAGCAACGATACCGGCCGGTAGAACATCTTGATACGCGTTCGGAACGCGAGCTGAATCATGTTCCGGTCATCAGCGTCCTTGGGCTTCGGCGGAATTTCGAGAACGTTCAGCCAATAGACGGCCTCACGGTCCTTCGGCATGTCGCCGCCTGTGAACATGATGCGCAAAGCCTGCCCTCTGTGAGGCTCGACCCGAAATACCGCCGGCAGTAACGTGAACGGCACCTTGATTTCATTCGGGGCAGCTGCCGCATCGCCGTCGTCCAACCACGCCTGGACCAGGACCGGACGGCTGTCAACATTGTTCAAACGAACATTGACTTCACGGTTTTGCGCCGGATAAATAACTCGGGTACCGGTAATGGTGATAGCAGCTTGTGCAGCAAACGAGGTCACACTTAAGGCGACAGCTGCGGCGAACAACATTGGAAACTTCATTGAAGACACTCGCTCCTCCACGCGACAGATAAGCGGAATGCCACTTCGGGTTGCCTTCGAACTAGAAGAGCAACCCGATGCCATTCGGCTTAGATTCGCTTACTGGTATGCCAACGTGTAGCGAACAACAGCCGTCACGTTACCGGCCGTGGCTCTGTCTGTTGCATAGTACTGGCCGGCGTAGTACATCGTTGCCGTACCGTCGTTCCCAACAGCAACGAACTCGCCCGTGCTGCCCAGCGGAAGCACCTGCGCCGCGCCACTCGTGACATTGTGGTCAAGCAATTGCACTTCGACGTTCGCGGCCGGCGAGGTAGTTGCCTGGTTAATGGCATTACGCGTAACCGGGTCCATGTTCGTGGTCTCGAAATGCGCCGCGACATGGGTCAGCGTTGCCGGGCACTGCGACACCGAAATGTTGAACGGCGTGGACCCGCCCACTACGCCAGCCGCAGGCAGCGTCTGCGAAGACACCCGAGGCAGCGTGACCGTTTGGTCCTCGTCACCCGAGTTGATCACACAGGTGTCGTCATACAGTTCTCCATTGAACGTTACCTGACCTGTGCCCGGTACAGCTTGAGCGAAAACCATCGGCGCGACGGACAGGCCCATCAGCGCGATCATGAGTTGCGTTACTTGTTTTTTCATGAGATTCCTCTTTGTTGCCATTTCAGAACTACAAACCCTTGTGAAGCCGGGACGTCCAGCGATCGTCAAGGCAGAGGAATGATCTCATTGAAGAAGATCGGTGTTAATGGGCCAATACCCAAAATGAAAGACCAAATAGGTCAGTCGAGAAACGACGTGTCGATTCCTCGAACTGAACAGGTGACAGGACCACCATACGATAGGGAGAAGGCGCCACGAGAACGACAGAATCCGCCTGAGAATCGCGGCAATTGCTACGAGCAGGACCACTCGCGCACGATTGTGACGAGTTCTACGTCGTTTCTGGCACCGAGCTTCTTCATGCCAGCGTTCTTCTGATTGCTCACGGTCTTGGGACTGCGATTGAGCCGCTCGGCAATTGTTGCGATCGACATCCCGTCGCAGATCATTCGCACGACCGTCGATTCTTTTTCAGATAGCAAATTGAGAGAAGATCCGCCTTGCGCTGCGCGCCCCGTTGCGCGCAACATCTTGTCCGCAATGGAATCAGGCAGAAACACGCTTTTATTTTTGGCAACGCGAACGGCAGCGGTAAGGCTGACAAAGCCCTCGGGACCCTTGCCGACGAAGCCGGCCGCCCCCGCGTTGAGCGCAGCTGAAATGATGTGCGTGGAAGAATGCGTGCTCAGAAAAACGACTCGTATGGCTGGGGCGACACGCCGGATCCGGTCAAGAAGGTTGAGACCGTCGGCATACGGATCGCCTTCGAATTCGTAGTCGCACACAAGAACATCGACTGGCACTTCAACCAGCCGCTGGAGAAGCAGGCCAATACTTTCGCTTTTGAAGCAGACCTGGATGTCAGGACAACGCTGAAGAAGATGCTCGACGCCGAGGAGAATAAATGGATGATCGTCGGCGATACCCACTCTTATTTTGTTCACTCACACTCCATACCACGCAGGTGAATACCTTTTCCTTGCCGAAACACCCTGCATGATTTGTCACCAAAGTACCATGTCATTTCACGCCGTTACATGATGAGAAATGGCGCAGGGCATCTCGTCCCATCCACTCGCCGACTTCCCTGATCCTGTGTGTCGCCACGAGACGCTGCGTTTGCGTGGGCCTAGCCGCACGCCTCAGCAGCAAAATCGAGAGCCGCAACCTTCCTGCTTCTAATGAAGCGAACGGCGTCGGGAACGCCTATCATCTAAGCGCACCAGTCGGTGCAGTCCAAATAGCGCATATCAAAATTTCTTGATCGTTCCACAAAAGCATTTTGGCACCACGCAAATAGAAGTTTTCGAACCACTGTTTTCTAAAACGATGCAAAATAGGTAAGAAAGTTGGTGTGCTTTGGTAAAGACAAAGCAATTTTTGGGCATACAACCTAGCATGGATCAATCATGAAGATGGGATAGCGCAACGCACCCCAACTCATCGGCGAGGAATTAAAACATCTTCGCCTTGCGCAGAGGCGGATTGTACGATGTGCTAACAAGAAAAAAGTCAGCAGAGTCCTATATGCGTCATAGGTGCAAGAAGTGCTTTCAAGATCCAGCCCAGTCGGCCCGTCGCAATGCCCCATCGCCGCCGGCGTCACCGCCGTGTTTCTTCTAGCGGACCGCGCGACAGCAGGTCCGCGGTCGGCGCGCTGCCCGTCAACGTCACGACGCCGTTATCCGCGCGCACTGTAATGTTGCTGGCCCGTAGTCCCTGGCTTCGTGCGTTTCTGAATGCGCGGGGCGTACGTCCCGCACGAGTTGCCGGTTGGTAGCCTTGATCTCGCCCGCGGTTGGCGCCGAACTCGCCGCAGCTTGTGCCGCGGGACCCGATCCGCCCGCTTGCGGCTGCGCGTGCGCATTCAGGCAAGCGAACACGACCGCGCTCGCGCAAACCAGCTTCAGCCATTTCTGTGCGTTCATTTCGTTTTCCTGTTGTGTATGGCCGGATGACATCGACGGTGACTCCGGTCACTAATCGGTAATGCGCTCGTCGAATACGGTCAGCGCGGCGAGACTGACGAGACAGCACGCGCTCATGTACCAGGCCGGCGCATAGGCGCTGCCCGTCACGCCAATCAGCCACGTCACGACGAACGGCGCGAAACCGCCGAACAACGTCACGCCGACGCTATAGATGATCCCGAGCGATCGCCCGCGCAGTTCGCGCGGGAATCCTTCGAGCAGCAGCAGAAAGCCAGCCGGATTGCCGTGCACCCACAGGCCGATCCCCGATATGGACGTAGTCTGGCCGCCGGCCCGGCAGCACGCCGGGTCGGCGAAACGCGAATTGGCGAAGTTCAGGCTGTAAGGTATTGCTCGACGAGCGTGGCCCAGTAGGCGGCGCCGATCGGCAGTGCCTGATCGTTGAAGATGAAAAAGCTGGATTTCATTGAAACGTCGCGCACGGCGAGACTGCATCTGATGCAGCGCGGAGGCGCGATTCACACGCGCCCGGCCGACTATTTCATCCGCTGCATTCGCCAGGCCGCGATCATGTGAGCCGCGCGGCGCGCGAGCGGGAGCGGGAGCCTTAGGCCGCAAAATGATTGCGCACGAGATCGACGAACGCGACCAGCCCGGTAAGCAAAACTACAATGAACAGCCAGCGTTCGAGCAGCGCAAACACAGGCCGTTTCCCCTTGCGACGCTCGGCGATGTAAAACCACACGGTCGCCGCCGTATAAAGCACGGTCGACATCAACAGATAATGCAGGCCGCCCGCGTACACGAGAAAGAGCGCGTAGCCGCAGCCCAGCAGCGCGAGCATGAAATCGATGCGCCGTGACCACGGCTGCCCCGCATACGATTCGCCGCTCGCTGCGAGCTTCAACCCATAGCCGGCGACGAGCAGATACGGGATCAGGTTCATCGACGTCGTGAACTCCTTGGCCAGCGTGAACGCTTCTTTCGAAAACAGCGTCACGATCAGAAAGGCCTGAATCACGAGGCTCGTCATCCACAGTGCGGCGACCGGTACGTGGTTGCGGTTTTCTCGCCCGAGAAACGCGGGCATCGTGCGGCTCTTGCCCGCCGCGTGCAGAATTTCGGCGGCGAGCAACGTCCATGCAAGATAAGACCCGAGTACCGATATCAAGAGGCCGAGCTTGACCAAGACCGCGCCCCAGGCGCCGACCGCGGCGCTCAGCACGCCAGCCATCGACGGATTTTTCAGCGCGCCCAACTGCTCGAGCGGCAACACGCCATACGACAACAATGTGACCATGACCATCAACGCAAGCACGCAGAGAAAGCCGAGTACGGTCGCGACCCCGACGTCGCGCCGTTCGCGTGCATGCCGTGAATAGACACTCGCGCCTTCGACGCCGAGAAACACGAATACCGTGCCCAACATCGTCTTGCGCACCTCGCCGAACAGACCGGTCGCCGACGGCTCGGAAACGGTCCACAGGTTCGCGACGAACAACTGCCACTTGACACTCGATAGCACGAGCACCGCGAACAGTCCAAGCGCGAACAACTTGGCGGCCGTCATCGACGCATTCACTACCGACGAGCCCTTCACGCCGCGCAGTATCAGAAAGTGAAACACCCAGATCATCAGCGAGGAACTGACGATCGCGCTAAACGTATTGCCAGCGCCGAATGAAGGCGCGACGATCGCGAGCGCGGACTTGATCAGCACGAGATAGGCCACGTTGCCGAGACAGCTGGCGCACCAGTAGCCGAACGCCGACAGAAACCCCGTGTAGCGTCCAAACCCGACGCGCGCATACGTGTAGACGCCAGCGTCGAGTTCCGGCTTGCGCCATGCGAGCCGTTGAAAGATCAGCGCGAGTATCAGCATGCCGGAGCCGGTGATGGTCCAGCTGATCAACGAACCGACTACGCCGGTATATTTGCCGAGCGCCTGCGGCAGCGAAAAGACGCCCACCCCGACCATCGAGCCGATCACCATCGCCATCAGGCCCGGCGCTGAAAGTCTGACGCGCTTGTCCATTGCTGCGATCGCTCTCCCGCGAACACGTTCCGATCGAGCCGCGCTCGTGCGACTACGATGATCGACCGCTCAGATGACGATCGTGCCGGCCGCGAGGCCGATCAGCGCGCCAATCGCGCCGCAGGCCGCGACGGCAAAGATGACCCACTCGACTTTCGAAAACACCCGCTGGCCGCGCTCGCGTTTGGCCACCACATACAGCACCGTACCGGGCGCATAAAGCAGCGCCGACAGCATCAGGAACTTCAGGCCGCCCGCGAACAGCAGAAAGGCCGTATACAACGTCGCGAACATCGCGACGAAATACTCGGTGCGCAACGCGCCGCTCAAGGTGCCGCCATTCTGTCCACTATCGTCACGCGCGGCCTTGATGCCGTATGCGGCCACGAGAAAATAAGGAATCAGCGCCATCGAGCTCGTGAGATTGAGCATCAGCGCAAACGCATCGGTCGACCAGTACGTGCTGATTATGAAACACTGCACCACGGTACTCGTGAGCCAGATCGCGGCGACCGGCAGCTTGCGCTCGTTTTGTCGCGCGAAGATACGCGGCATCGTCTCGAGACGCGCGGCGGCGAACAGCACCTCGGCACAGATCAGCGACCATGCGAGGTACGCGCCGAGGATCGAAATGATCAGACCGGCGCTGACGAACACGACACCGAATGGGCCGAGCAGCGCGCCGAGTACCGCGGCCATCGACGGCTGGCGCATCACCGCGATATCGGCGCGCGGCAAGGTCGCGTAAGGCAGCAGCGTCACCAGCACCAGCAGACACAGCACGGCGACGAAGCCGGTGATCGTCGCGGCGCCGACGTCCGAGCGCTTTTTCGCATAGCGCGAGTACACGCTCGCACCTTCGATACCGACGAACACGAAGACGGTGACGAGCATCGTCGCGCGAACCTGCGAGAACAGGCCCTCGCCGATCTGATCGCTGCGTTCCCACAGATTCGCGCGAAACATGTCGGCGCGAAACAACGCGATCAGCATCACGATGAACAGCACGATTGGAATCAACTTCGCGACCGTGACGATCGTGTTGATCATCGTGGCCTGCTGGACGCCGCGCAGCATCACCAGATGAAACAGCCAGATGCCCACCGACGACACGATGATCGCGGTCGCCGTATTGCCGTTGCCGAAGGCCGGCACGAAAGCGCCAAGCGTCGATTTGATCAGCACCCAGTACGACACGTTGCCGAAGCAGCCGGCCATCCAGTAGCCGAATGCCGATAGAAAGCCCGCATAATCGCCGAAGCCCGCTCGCGCGTATGCGAACACCCCCGCATCGAGCTCGGGCCGGCGCTGCGCGAGCGCCTGAAAGACGCGCGCCAGCGCATACATGCCGATGCCCGCCACGCACCATGCAATAACCGCGCCGAACGGTCCGGTCGAGCGCGCGAAATTGCGCGGCAACGAGAAAATCCCTGCGCCCACCATTGAGCCGACGACCATCGCGGTCAATGCGGGCAACGACAGTTTCGTCTCGACCTGGCTTGCCATCGTCCACCCTTCAGAGAAGCTGATTTCTTCCAGACAGGGACTTACGCGGAGCAGGTACGCGTGCATTGCGCATCTCCTGTCAGTCCTCCCCGACTGAAGCCAACGGCCTTGCGAGTACCGGACCGCACTCCTCCTGGTCGTTCACTGTGCGGCCGGTGCCGGTGCGGTGGCGGGCGCGGGTTCCGTCGGCGCTCGTGTATTCGAGGCCACTGGCGGATTGGCCAACCAGCCGCCTCCCAACGCCCTGAACAGCGCGAACTGTGCCTGCAGTTCGCCGACCTCTTCCCTCGCCTGCGACGACTGGCTTTCGAGCAGCGCAACCCGCACCTGATCGATATCGACGCGGCCGGTATCGCCGAGTTCGTAGCGACGTCGCACCTGGCTCAACTGCGTGGTGCGACGCATGACTTCTTCATTGCGTGCCTTGAACAACTCGTCCTGCCGGTTCAAACGCGCCAACGCACGGTCGACGTCATAGAACGCGCCGAGCGCGGTCTTTTCGTAGTTCAACATGGCCTGCTGCGCCTGCGCATCCGACGACTCCACCTGCGAGCGCCGCGCGCCAAAGTCGATCAGCGGCAGCGCCATCGCCGCGCCGAATAGCCAGAACGTGCTGGGCCCGAGGCCTTGACCCGCGATCTCCCAACCATTGCGTGCAAGCAAACCGCTCAACGACATGGTCGGCCAGTAGTTGAGCCGCGCGACATCCGACTGCCTGAGCGCCGCATTCACGCGTGCCTGCGCCGCGATCAGATCCGGGCGCCGCATCAGCAGGTCGACCGGCTGGCCGGGCTCGATATGCGGCAGCGCGGTCATCAGCGTGTCGCTTTCATCGAGAATCCCGGCGAATTCCGCGGGCTGCACGCCGCATAGATTCTGCAAATTGAGTCGTGCCTGCGCGATGCCGTTCTCCACGTCCTGCAAACGCGCATCGACCTGCGCGCGGCCGGCGCGCGCTGCTTCGATGTCCGTACTCAGCACGAGACCCGCGTTGAAGCTCTTCTCGGCGATGTTGACGAAGTCGTCCGCGATCGCGCGGCTCTGCAGCAAAATCGTGCGCTGACGCAGCAGCCCGCGATAGGTGACGTACAGATCCGCGACACCCGACACCACGCTCAGGCGTACCGCCTCCGCGTCGCCCGCGGCTGCGCGCGCCTGTTCGCGTGCCGCCGAGAGCCTTGCGCGTCCCTGACCGAACAGGTCGATCTCCCATTGCGCCTGCAAGCCGACACGCCAGAACTGCGCATCGGTATTGTTGATGCCGAGGAATTCCGCGAATTCGAGCTGCGTCTCGCCGCCGTGGTACTTCGCAGCGCTCACGCCAGCACCGACCGACGGCAGCAGTTGCGAGCGAGCCAGCCGGATCCCGGCCTGCACCTGATCGACCCGTGCGTAAGCGGTCGCGATGTCGAAGTTGTGCGCAAGCGCGAGATCGATCAGTTTGTTCAGCGTCGGGTCCTTGTACTGGGTCCACCATGCCGCGAGCTGCTGCTCGGACATCGGTGTCGCCACGCCCGGTTGCGCCTCCGAATACTGCGGCGGAAACGCGGCGGGCTTTTGCAGCTGCAATGAACCCGTACAGCCGGCTTCGAGCAGCAGGGCCGCGATGGCGAGAAGATAAGGGCGCGCGCGGATCATTTTTCTTCCGGGTGTCGACCCGGCTCCCATTCCGCCTGCCTGATCGAGAACAGCATCGCATACAGCGCCGGCACGGCGACCAACGTCAGCACGGTGGCAAAAACAAGGCCCGCCATAATCGTGATCGCCATGTCCTTGAAGAAAGGATCCCACAACAACGGCGCCATGCCGAGCGCCGTGGTACCGCCCCCCAGTATCACCGGCCGCAGACGGTTCATCGCGCCGTGGGTCACCGCCTGCATGCGCGGCACGCCCGCGGCGATCTGCGAATCCATCTCTTCGACGAGCACCACGCCGTTCTTGATCAGCATGCCGATCAGACTCAATAGACCGAGCAACGCCATGAAGCCGAACGCGCCGCGAAATAGCAGCAGACCGAGCGTGACGCCGACGATCGACATCGGCACGACGAGCAGCACGACGAGCGCCGGCTTCAGGCGTCCGAACATCATCAGCACGAGCAGCGCCATGCCGATGAAGCCGAGCGGCAGTTGACGGAACAGGCTCTGCTGCGCGCGCGTCGACGATTCGTGCTCGCCGCCCCATTCGAAGCTATAGCCCGGTGGCAGCTTGATGTTCTCGATGCTGGAGCGTATGCGGTTGAACGCGTCGACACTGTTCTGCCCATAGATCGGGTTGGCCGAAACCGTCAGCGTGCGAATCCGGTTTTCGCGCGCAATCTGGCCTTCCTCGGTACCGACCGTGAAGCCGTTGACCACGTCGCCGAGCGGCACGTAACGGCGCAGCCCCGCGCTGAACACCTGCAGGTCCTGCAGACCCGCGACGCCACGCGTGTAGTCGGGCGAACGCAGCACGATCGGCAGTAGCTGATCGCCTTCGCGATAGATGCCCGCCCGCAGGCCTTCGGTTGCATAAGCCATCGTGTCGCTAACCTGACGGCGCGTCACACCGAGCGAGCGCGCCCGCGATTCGTCGAATTCCGGCCGCACGATGCTGATCGGGTTCTCCCAGTCGTCGCGAATCGCGATGATGCGGCCGTCGGCCTTCAGCACGTTCTGTGCTTCCTGAGACAAGCGACGCAGCACGATCGGGTCGGGTCCGGAGAAACGTGCCTGAATGGCCGCGCCACCGCCAGGGCCGAAGTTCGGCCGCGTGACCGTCCAATGCTGTTCGGGGAAGCGCTTCTTCAGATCCGCTTCGATCTCCGGAATCATGTCGTCGATCAGGCCCTGGTCCTTCACGCCGACGATGAACTGCGCGTACGACGGATCACGCCCCTCCGGATCGTAGACGAGGAAGAAACGCGTCGCGCCCGAGCCAATATACGTCTGCACGTTGGTGACGTCCGCATGCTTGAGCAGCACCTTCTCCACCTCGCGGCTCTTTTCGACGACCGCGCGAATATCGGCGCCGCGCGGCAAACGCATGTCGACATAGAAGATCGGCGTGGTCGACGCGGGGAAGAAGCTCCGCTCGACGAAACGGAACGCCCACCCGGCCAGCACGGTCAGCGCGACGAGGCCGATGACCACGAACACGCGCTGTCGGGTGACCCATGACAACAGCTCGCCGTAACGCTTGTACAGCTTCGACTTGAACGGGTCGTCATCGATGATGTCCGCGGGCTTGAAAAGATACGTGCCGAACAGCGGTGTCAGGGCGATGGCGATCACCCAGCTGAATAGCAGCGAAATCGCAGCGACGGCGAACAACGATGCACAGAATTCGCCGACCGCATCCGGCGACAGGCCGATGCCCGAGAAAGCCAGAATCCCCACAATGGTCGACGCGAGCAGAAGCCATTGGCTTTGTTTGAGAATCTCGGTCGCCGCCTCGAGATGCGACTTGCCTCGTTGAACCTTCACGAGCATCCCCTCGACCACCACGATGCTGTTGTCGGTCAGCATGCCCATCACGATGATCAGCGCGCCGAGTGAGATACGCTGCAGCTCGATGCCTGCCGCGTACATGACCAGCAGCGTGCCGAGGATCGACAGGAACAGCTCGACGCCCAGCACGATGCCCGCGCGCCAGCCGAGCGCAATGCCCAGCGCGACACCGACGATCGCCACGGACAGGAACACGTCGAAGATAAAGCCGCGCACGCTCTCGTCGACGACCTGCGGCTGATCGTAAAGCGAGTGCAGCTTGATGCCGATCGGGCGGTTACGCTCGAGTTCGGCGAGCCTCGCCTTGATCTCCTCGCCGACCCTCACCACATTGACGCGCGGCCGCGCGCTGATACCGATCGTAACCGCCGGCTGGCCGTTATAGTGAATGACCTGGTTCGGAATCGTCGCGTAGCCGTGGCTTACGCGCGCGATGTCGCCGAGCAGCAGCGGGCCGGGCGTAATGTTGACAGGCAGCGAACGAATGGCCTGCAGCGAATCGAGCGAGCCGGTCGGCGCAATCCGCAACGACAGGTCGCCGACACGTTCGCGGCCCGCGGGCCGAACCTCGTTCTGCACGAACAGCGTCTGCGCAAGATCGTCGGTGGACAGGTTGTTGGCGATCAGTTGCGACTGGTCGACGTCGACCGAGATCTGCTCCTGCTGCTCACCGGCGATCACGATGTCGGACACGTCGCCTAGTGTCAGCAGTTGGCGGCGCAGTTCGCGCGCGTACTCATACAGTTGCGCCTGCGTGTAGCCCTCGCCGGTCAGCGCGTAGAACATCCCGTAGACGTCGCCGAAACGGTCGACCACGAGTGACGGTCCCGCGCCCGGCGGAAGCCGGGGCTGTGCATCCGATACCGACTTGCGCACCTCGTCCCACACCTGCGGCAATTGCGCCGACGTGTACTGGTCGCGAATCTCGACGCGGACTTCAGAGTAGCCCGGTGTCGAACGCGAGGTCAGCTTGTCGACCTGCGGCATCTGCTGGATCGCGCTTTCGAGCCGGTCCGTCACTTCCTGCTCGACCTCGTGCGCACTCGCGCCCGGATACAGCGTCACGACGACCGCGGTCTTGATCGTGAACTTCGGGTCTTCGAGCCGCCCGATGTTGTAGTACGCGAAGATGCCGCCCAACAGCGAGATGAGCGTCAGAACCCACGCGATCAGCGGCTTTTCGATAAGGGGGCGCGCGAGATTCATTGAGGCGCATCCATTGGACGGACCGCCATTCCCTCTTTCATGAACTGCGAGCCGCCGGCCACCACGCGGTCGCCCGCCGCGACCGCCCCCGCGACGACCACATCGTCGTTGCGAATTTCGCGCACGCTGACCGGCACCGCATGCACACGGCCGGACGCGGCGTCGTAGCGCCACAGACTGCGCTGACCGTCCGCGCCGATCGACACCGCGGCGATCGGAATCGCGAAGTACCCTTTGTTGTCGTTTTGCGCGACCTGACGCGCCGTTTCGGAAATCTGTACGCGCATCGCCATGCCGGGGAACAGCATCGCGCTTTGCGGTCCTTCGATCGAGAACACGAGCCGGTAGGCCGCCGAAGTCGGCGAGGTCTGCGTGGTCCGTTCGCGGAACACGAGCGGGAAGCGGTTCTGCGGCCGCTCGGGCAGCCACGCCTCGGCTCTCAGCGTCTTGTCGACGAACAGCCGTTCGGCAATGCTCTGAGGCAGATCGACGCCGACATCGACACGGCCGATGTTTTCCAGATTGAACGCGGGCGCCCCAGCCTGCACGAGCTGCTGGATCTCGATGTTGCGGCGAGCGATCCGGCCGTCGAATGGCGCGACGAGCTGGGTATTGCGCAGGTCGCGGCTCGCCAGCTCGCGTGACGCGCGTGCGGCGTCCGTGGCAGCCGAGAGCTGCTCATAAGCAGCCTGAGACAGAATGCCGTCCTTGCGCAGCACCGCCTGGCGCTTCAGATTGTCGCTCAGCTGCTGATACTGCGCGTTCGCGCGTTGCAGTTGCAGCTTGTAGGGTTCCTCGTCGATCCGCGCGATCAGTTGCCCGCGTTTCACCGACGCGCCTTCGAGCACCGCGATCTGCACGACGCGGCCCGATACTTCGAACGCGAGCGGCGAGATGCTGGTCTGCTCGACCCGCCCGGTAAAAATGCGAATGGCGGAAGCGTCGGCCGGTTCGACCCTGGTGAGCTGCACGGCTGGCCTCGTATCGCCACTCTGTGTTTCGGTCTGCCTTTGGCAGCCCGACAGTGAAGCGACAAGCGCGCAGGTCAACGCGCACGACACTGCGCCGGTCAGTGCGATTCCGCCTGATCGGCGGGGCCGCGGTGCATCGGAGCGGTTTGCATTCATGACGTTCTCGGCTGACTGCTGGCGCAACCCATGTCGTAAGCCCGGCGGCAACGTAGCTCACGGGCCGGCGAATACGAGACCCTACAGGTTGCTCAGCAATTCATAGGGGCCCATAACAGTGGACCGATGGGTGCATCCGCTTCGACTTCCGCCGCCAGGTCAGACTCGAGGAACAGCGGCATCCCTTCTGTGGGACCGGCAACGTCGTTCGAACCAGTGTATCGGCGACAATGGTGTTGTGGCCGTCCAGACTACAGCCGCAACCCATGTGTCGTCATTCCGGCTCCGTTCATCAGGCATCCTGTCGAACTGCCAAACTGCTTCGCCATGCCGAAGCAAGACTGAGGAAATTGACGAATCCGCCCTGTATGGAATGCACGACGATTCCGCAAAACCTGAAGACGAATGAATATGCGGGCGGATTGCAGCGTTGAATCAGATCCCTTCGATTGAACGTTGCTGCAAATTATTAAAGTTCCCAAACAATTCGTTGTCAAGAGCCTCACAGGCGCAGCACGATCGTATCGATTGCTTACCTTAAGCGGTATATCAAAGCCGTCATAGGCGTTCATGACTTCGCGCAGTTCACTGGTGGTTTGCCCGTGTCATGCGTGCGTCATTGCCCCCTTTCAGTTCGTCACAGGCATCATGGCCGAACAGTGCGCAAGCCGTCAATCGATTCGCGACTTGCTACGGTCATACCGACTCGTTCTATGGTTGCTTCGGCTTCTGTTGATGAAACATAAGCATGGCTATTCTGCTGTACCAGTCACGAAATACCATGGGGAAAAAATGCTATAGGTTTCAAGGAATTTTTGTTTCGCCGATGGAGCAGCCGTGATTGTTAGATCGGGATACTCTCTCATTGAAGCCAGGCGCGCTGTGGGTGACGGCGTTGGTTGCATCAGCAATTCGTCGGGCGTAGAGTACTCAGCGGACAGGTAACTCGTTCTCAGCGTTATCGATTCGATGCGCGAGGCAACGGCCTTGTGACCCAACTCTGCGTGAAAAGAAAGTTGGCAATTGCAACGTCGCGGGCCGCCGCCAGCGTTCATCGCTTGCATCGGCGTAGCGCGGCTGCCCTCTCGCACGAACCGGTTCGACGCATCATGACGCGCTCGCTCGCATCGTGGACATCGCGGTGCGCGGCACTCGCGCTGCTCACCAGCGGTCTTCTGTGCGGTTGCGCGATGGTGACCGTCAGCTCGCAAGGCCCGGAGCAGTACACCGCGATGCGCCGCGGCGACATTCTGTCGACCGGCCGTCTGAGCGCCGCGACCCGAGACACGCTGCACATCGCGGCACTCGATGGGAACACCTGCCAACGTGAGCCGCTCGATTGCATCAATACGATCTCGACCGTCGGCGGAATCAATACCGACCGGCGATTGTCGAGCCTCGCCGAACTGTCGTTGCAGATGGCCATCACCAACACGCCGGCCAACGCCAGCGATTGGAGCGACGCGCAATTCGATCTGTGGCTTAGGGCCGCGCGATTCGCGTATGCGTTTCTGTTCCTCGGTGAACGCACTGCTGGCGAACGTGCATTCGAAGATCGTCAGACCCAGGTCCGTGACTACTACAACTACGCGGTGCAGGAACTTGCCCACGCGCTGTTTCTGCGCGGCGCGCTCGCTACCGATGCCGGCAACGGCGTGCCAGGCACGCAGTACATCGCAGGCTGGTCCATCCATCTCGACCTGAGCCGAACCCGGCTACCCGAAGGCGTGCGCGAACCGCGCGAAGTCATCCCGGCGTCGCGGCTGTCGTTCGCGGGGATACGTAGCATTTATCGACGCGATGGTTTGGGGGCGGAACTCGTTGCTGTGATGAACGTGCCGCCGCCAGAAGATGACGTCGATGCGGGTGGCAATGCCAGCGCCGACACGCGTGTGTCCGCCCGCGTCGATGGTCCCGCGAGCGCACCGTTCAACCCCGGCGTGTCGTCAGCAGCCGCGGGTCGGCCAAGGCCGGCGTCGCGCTTTTTCCGCGAGATGCCGTCGCCGAACGTCACCGCGTTGATCTGGTTCAGCCAGGGCACGCTCGAACAGGTGCTTGCCGCGCATGAGGTCGTGCTGTCCGTCTATGATCCGTATCGCGAAGACAGTGTCGAGCGACACGGCCAGACTGTGCCACTTTCGGCCAACTTCAGCGCGGGCTACGGCATCTGGCTCGCGCGCTCCGGCTTCGCCGGGCAATCGTTGCGCACGCTGTTTGGACGCGCACACGGTATCGATACGCCCCGCATCTACATGATGCAACCGTTCGATCCCAATCGACGGATCATTCTGATGCTGCACGGCCTCGCGAGCAGCCCCGAGGCATGGGTCAACGTCGCCAACGATATTCAGGGCGACGAAGTGCTTCGCCAGCATTTCCAGGTGTGGCAGGTCTACTACCCGACCAACGTGCCGATTCTGGTCAACCTCGCGCGCATCCGCCGCGCCACGCAACAGACGCTCGCGCACTTCGATCCAGACGGTACGGCGCCGGCGTCGCATGGCATGGTGTTGATTGGTCATAGCATGGGCGGCGTTCTGGCGCGGCTGCTCGTGTCGACTTCCGGCGACGCGCTTTGGGCGACGTTCGAGGACAAGTACGTGCCCGAGGGCACCGATATCGATCGCGAGGACGAGCGGCTCGATCGGCTACTGAACTTCACGCCGATGCCGCAAATCGAGCGCGCCATATTTATCGCGGCCCCCCATCGAGGCACGCCGTTCGCGAGCAACCGGCTGTCGCGCTGGGCGGCCAACCTCGTGCGTCTGCCGCTTGCCCTGCTCAACGAGATCGAGGAAGTGATGCAGACGGCGACGAACATCGAACCGCAGGGACGGACCTTCCATGTGCCTAACAGCATCGAACAGCTGCGCGAAACCGATCCGTTGATTCGCGCGACGTCGCTGTTGCCGATCAGCCCCCGGGTTTGCTTCCATTCGATCATCGCACGGCGCCGCGAAAACGGGCCGCTCGAAGATTCCGATGATGGCGTGGTCCCTTATCGCAGCGCGCATCTCGTGGGCGCGCTGTCGGAGAAGGTGATTGTTGCTGGACACAGTGTGCAGGAGACGCCGCGGGCGATCCTCGAGATTCGGCGGATCTTGCATGAGGATATTGCGCAGATCGATCAGCGCGGGGAGGTTTGCGGGGAGGCTGGGATAGCGAAGTGATGGCGGAGGGGCCGGCTGTCTTTTGCGGCGGCCCGGACTTGACGAGGTTGCTGTTGCAGGGCGCTGTTCGAATCACCGGTTCAGCGTTCCGACTCAAGCCAGCGTGATCGAGGCAGGCGCGGAAGATTGGTTCGAATGAGCGGTCAGGTCAGCGGAACGCTCGAAAGATCGCGACGGCCGCTCGAAATTCTTTCGCTACAAATTACGTATTGAATGTTACGAATTGGCGGGTACGTATGTTCATTCTGGCGTGTTGTTGCCGTTTGATGGGAGTAATGGGGTATCGTGCACCAATTTGACTGATTGGCGTGAAACAATGGTGTGCATCGGTGCAAAAAGTCTTTTAAAACAATAGGTTGACACGCGCAGAAGACGTTTCGCTATGTTTCACGCCGTATCGGTTGGCGAGATTGGCCGAAGAATCGAAAATTCTCGCTCGTATTGGCTAAGAGTCACTTGTTTTTCGATATTTAGTTCGCAAAAGTTGACCGGATGTTCTGCCCCCGAATATTGTTAGGTTGCCGATGCGGGACTGCTGCATCTGCTGAAGTTCAAGTTGGCCACGCGCGTGGCGACTGACAGTCGCTCGCATTGCGGATGCGCGATCGTCTTGCCAATCAATATCACAGGGCGGGCCGGGAGAGACTCTTTACGTTCGCGAGATTTGCGCGCTTGCCCTCACCTATCCTGCCGTCCATCGTCCGACGGATTTCTTGCGGATGATCTGAGAGCAGCGATGTTGATTTCGCGCTGAACGAGTGGTCTGACGCAGGCCCATCCGGGTGGTGTGACATACGATCCGACGGAGATCATTCGTTGCGGTCGAGTCACTCATTACTCCGGTGCTTGCCCAAAAATGATCGGCGCGGTCGCGATACATCCCTTCGAATACTTCTATCTGGGTATCTCCCCGGCGGGTGGGTAGATCGGTAGGCGTCACGACCGACATCAACTACCCTTAGAGTGTCCTCTCTTGACGACGGTGGGATGTCGGTTTAACGCGATTACGGCCAATTCATCGCGGCCGGCAGGCGTTCGCGATTGACTTTCTGGTCGTCGATCGAGACGCTGGATCAGCAACGGGATCTGATTTGAGGACAAGCTTGCGCCGTGGCGAACACCGTTTGCGGAACGGCGACTGCATCGTTTGAGAGAACGCGCGATACATGATTCGGGATCCCTTAACGCGACGTTCCAGTAATAACTTGCTCCCGCCGGATCTTGACGCATGTCGTCTGTTCGCTGAGGCAAGCCCCCTTCACAGCCTTCCTTTGCTCGTTTGTTCGTGCCGCTTTCATTGCTAATCGTACGGAACAGCTTTTCCGGCAGAACGACTGGCGACTTAGCGGTCGATAAGCGGTGGCCTCAACGCTGCGCGTTCATTGCCTGAGGTACACCCGGAGAGTGAAGCATGCTTGCGGGACGTCGACGATCTTCGCCGAGGTTTGCTGCGGCCGACAGCGCTATCATGAACACAGCTGTTCATGGACAACCATGTGCAATGCACGTCGCGCACTAAGGGCCGCGGCCTTTCTCATTGAGAAGATTGGAACCGACGATAGCGGAGTCGAGTCGTCTCGGGGAAACGCGCTGATGCGGCGTTGAGTTGAGAACGACCGTGGATGGTACGTTTATAGGACAGAGGGCTGGCCCTCCATCCCGTCCGTCATATGTCGCCTGTGCGATTTTGTATGTGCTCCGGGTAATGCGACCGTCAACGAAGCAGCCGAACCCGGCTCAATGGATGCATCAGAAATCCCCAGTCATTGGCTGTCTCGCTCATGACGAGCGGCTGACCCGCCGCAGGTGCCTGCGAGATCGCTGCGAACGCAATACTGCGCGAATCGCTCCGCGGGTCGTGCAAGGCACGAAGGATGTGCGTTCGCGCGGACGCGGCACGCTTTCATCGGCATCGGGGGTGCGTCGTCAAGAGTGTCTAGAGTCTAGATAGACACCGGATGGCGCAAAGGTAGGGCTGCGGAGTGAGTGTCTAGACTCTAGACACTCTTCGAGGTGGACCGATTTGATTGACCCAAAAAAAAGCCCGCACTAAGCGGGCCCTTTAACACTACAACCGAACCACCGATTAGCTCGTCTTCGGCTGCGATTGGAACATCTGTCCGATCAACTGTCGTATCTGAACTTCTTGCGCCTCGGTGATCACTCCGGTCTTGATCTTGATCGTGAAGTTACTCACATCCTTGGTGATGCTCCCAGCGTGCTCTCGTCCCGCGAAAAATTTCTCGATGCTGCGTCCGCTGGTACCACCCGACGTCGTCTGCCGGGTCGCCAGGGCGGTGATTCCCGCCGCGACCTTGCCCTGATCCATTTCGCCTCTCACCAACAGAGGCCAAATTTCGCGAGCGGCTTTAACGCCATCCTCGCCATGCTTTTTGATAGCCGCTGCAATTGCTTGCGCCGCAGTCCCGCCCAATAGTCGCGGTTGAATATCGAGATCTTTCTTGATGAAGTCCGGCAGATTGTCGAACGACAAGAACTGATACAGACCTGCCCGCGACAATCCCATCGCTTCCGCCAGTCGTTTGCGATTCGGGAACTCTGTTTCCGATCGACGAATCGCCACGCCGATTTCATAGTCAGCAAGGTCGTCGCGGCTAATGTTTTCGACCATTGCGAGCACGGCCATATCCGAGTCGGAGCAATCCGCAACCACGGCCTTGATCGTGTCCAGCCCCAACATCTTGTGCGCACGCCAGCGTCGTTCGCCCGCGACGATCTGATAGTCGTCCGCGACACGACGGACCACGATCGGCTGCATCAGTCCAACTTCCCGGATCGACTCCGCAAGCTCGGCTAACTTTGCTTCGTTGAACACGCGACGCGGCTGCCAAGGGTTCGGCAAGATGCCAGCAACTGCCAGTTGCGATGCGACGCCAGTCGATTCCAGTTCCTGCACGCGAATTTGCGCAACGGCCAGCGCGCCGGCAAGGCCGGGCGCCGTTTGCGTGCGGTTGCTGCGCTTCACCTCGTCCTCGTTGATCGACGAAGTTTTGCGAATGCCGGACGTCTTGGCCAGCAACTGTTCTCGCATATTGCTCATTGCGCGTTCCTCCATTTTTCCGAATAGATCTCGTCGATCCAGCGACAGTAGTCGACGAGAGGTTGCCGCACGCGTTGCAACGACTTGGCCGCGCTGTGATTGCTGCTGATGTCGAAGACGGTCGAGAACGCCAACGCCCCGGTGCTCATCACCGAGCTCGCCGGTACCTCGATCGAATGCAGCCAGTTTTCGTACGCGCTTTGCGCCCACGCACGCACGATCGGCGCCGACGAGTTCCGCCCATAATCGACCCGCGACAACACCAGCGATACGAAGTCGTACTTCTTGTCCGTCTCGAATTTGATAAAGCTTTTGGACACGTCCGAGAAAAGTCGCCAGAACGACAGCGAGCTGATGAAGTCCAGGTTTTCCGGCACCATCGGCATCACCATGGCATCCGCGGCCATCAGCGCGTTCAGATTGAGGTACGACAGCGACGGCGACGTATCCATGAGAATGTAGTCGTACTTCTTGCGCAGCGGCTCGAGCCCTTGACGAAGCACGGTCCAGAAGCGAAAACCGGGTCGCATCTTTTGCATCGCCGGCAGATGGAACTCTGCTCCAATCAGTTCCGTGTGCGCAGGAATCACGTCGATGCCATCCCAGTACGTCGACTGGACCCGCCCCACGAGGCCACCTTCGGTGTCCTGGTCGTAGACGTACGGCAATACTGTGTCTTCAGGCGTCACGTCTTTTTCCGCGTACAGTCCACACAGTTCCGAAAGCGACGCCTGCGGGTCGAGATCAACCACCAACACTTTGCGTCCCCGCAGCGACAGCCCCTGGGCGAGGCACATCGTCGTCGTCGTCTTGGCGGAGCCACCTTTGAGCTGCGCGGTGATAATGATCTTCCCGTCTGGCTCCTTCAGGCGCGTGACCAGTGGAGTCTGGTAGATGTCGGAAATCTTTTGTACCCAGATCCGCGCCTCTTCCAGCGTGAAGGTCCGGGTACGGCCCGTGCCTGCCGCCGTGCCCGACGGCAGTTCTCCGTCGCCTTTTGTCGCGAGATACTGAACCTGCGAGTGTGAGACGTTGCACATCTCGGCAATCTCGCCGGTCTTGAAAACGGGAGCCGTTTTTCGAGGACGCGGAGCCAGAATCGTGTCACGCAGCTCATTAGTGAAGATGGTGACTTTTTCTGCGAACTCACTGATCTGCTCAAAGTGAACGGTTCGGTCTACGGCAGGAAGTTGGCTCGTTCTGACCATTCTGAGGTTTTTCCATAAAATTCCAGAAACCTCAGAATACAGGAAATACTTGAAAATAGCTTTTTAAATTACTGTTTTTATGCGGATTTTCTGCAAATTTCTGTATTTCCAGACCGTTTTCGGTTGCGGAATCGCCGTGGAAACTAAACGAGCCTCGAAACACTGCGTCCTCGAAGGCACAAATGACCTCACCTTTCTTCGCAATCCGGGTAGCGGAGCCGGCACTCCCGCTCGAGACTTAGGCACTTGGTGAGGTCATTTGTGCACTTTCCCATTTTCTGAAAGACCGGTCCGGCGATCTTCTGCACAACCGACCTCACCATTGTTAGATTTTCGCCACCTCCCTGCGAGCGCTCCCGCACTTAGAACGCAAATGCACAATCAACCTCACCTACGGGGGTGACAATACGCCGGCGCCAGGCGGTCAGCCACGGTTCAGCTTGTCACCACAGGCTGCCAATCACCGCAGCAGCACAACCAACCTCACCTTGGCTGCAGCCCTTCGCAGCTCAATTCAACGTTTCGCACAATCAACCTCACCATGCTGCATCGCGCAATCTTCAGCCGCATTTATTTGTGTGTGCCGGGTTGGTAGGTTTTTTTTAAAACCGAGAACAAACCGACAAACCAACGCAACCAAACACTATTCAATTCGTTCAAGCACTTAAGTTCCAAAAGGTGAGGTGCGTTGTGTCAAAGGTGAGGTTCGCTGTGCTCAGAGGTGCGGTTGGTTGTGCAGCAAGGTGAGACCGATTCCCCACCAAGGTCCGGTTCGATGTGTTTGCCACTGCGTCAAATCACGAAGGTGAGGTGGGTTGTGCAGCTACTGGGAACGAGGTTGAAAGGGCCGTCGCATAAGGCCTTGCCGCGCGAACGCCCGCCCGCAAGGTGAGGTTCTTTGTGAACATGGTGAGGTTCTGTGTGCCGAAACGCGGAAGGGACGCCGAAACGGCCTCCGTCGCGGTCGTTTGATGGTGAGGTTCTGTGTGTTGACAGCTCACCACCGCATGCTTACAGTCCCGGGAGCGAAAAAGTGGATGAAGAACATGGCCGCGGACAATCCGGAAGAGGGCAGGTCGAAAGCGACGTCACGCCAGATGGCGCTCGCGCTGTTCGAAGACATGTTCGATCAGGGATTGCGCATCAACGAAGCCAATCGCGAGATCGGTTATCAGCGCAACGATTTCTTCACCGAAATCGTCAATATGGGGCTGCCGGCGCGGCGCTTTCTCGATGCCGCGTACTTCATCGTCGCGCAGGAGCCCGAGCAGCGCGATCAGTACGACGTCGAACTCAACTACTTCAAGTGGCTGATGCGTTACGACAGCCGCAACCTGAAGCACTTGCGCACGATCGCCGACGAAGCTCAGAACGCGAAAGTTCGCGTGACGAATACGCCCGCGGACCGCGATCCCAACGAAAACGATCTGTGGGTGCAGGTTCAGTTGATCGGCATGGTCGGTTTTCATCGCGGACGTATGCGTTTCGACGTCCATCCGCGGCTCGTGCCGCATATCCGCGATCCGCAGAAATCGCATTGGCTGAGCTTGCGCATTTCCACCGCGTTCACGCGCAGTCTCGCGCGCGCGATCTACGACAAAGTTTTGCCCAACGTGCCCGCGGGACGTACCGACTGGATCCAGCTCGAGGAAATGCGCAACTGGCCCGGCAAAATGGGCGCGAATGCCGCCATCTTCAAATACTTCAAGCGCGATTGGCTCGAGCCGGCGGTGCGCGAGATCAACGAAGTGTCGGACGTCGAGATGTCCTATGAGACGCGGACTGCATCCACGACGTCGAAGAAAATCGACCGCATCCGCTTCCTGCTCAAGCGCAAGGACACAGCCGACGCGGTACTCGCGAGCCTCGCCGACGCGAGCCATCTGTACAAGATTCTCACCGACGAATTCGGGCTCTCGACCAAGCAGTTCAGCGAGATTTCGGAGAACCGCGAACTCTGGACCGACGAACGCATCCAGCAGGCCGTCGAATACACGCGCTTCAGGGTCAAGCGCGGCCAGGTCAAGAAGAGCCCCGCGGGCTACCTGATGCGCGCGCTACGCGACAACTGGAAGATCTCCGACGCCGAGCGCACGATGGTCGACGTACAGGCCAAACTGCTCGCCGACGAAACGCAGGAACAGGCGGTCAAGACCGAAACGAGAAAGACCGTGGCGCACAGCATCGCGACGCGCGAAGAAGAAGTGCGCGCGCGCATGAACGAGGATTCGCGCAAGGGCCGCGACCATTTCAACGCCGCCGATGCGAAGACGCGCAAGGAACTGATGCATGCGTGGACGACGTCGCGCGAAGGCAAGCTGATGCTGCGTCGGATGAAGCTCGAACCGTCGACGGTCACCGAAGATGCGATTTTCGCGAATACCGAGCTGGTCTGGTATCTGGGGCAGTTCGTGTTCGGCCGGATGAATGCGGCGCGCGCGGCGGCGTGAAGTGAGCCGGAAATCGGCTGCAAAGCAGCCCAAACTGAGCCGACCGGCAAATAGCAAGGGGTCTTGCACTGACGGATAGCAACGTCAGTGCAAGACCCCTTGCTACTTCAGCGCTCAGAACGCTCAGAACGACCCGAACAGTGAGCCCAGCACGATCACCACCACCAGCGCGAGTAACGCGCCGAGAATCGCGACGATCACGATGTCGCGATAGCTTTCGCGGTGGTTCGACCCACACACGGCAAGCAGCGTCACGACCGCGCCGTTATGCGGCAGGCTGTCGAGTGTGCCTGAGGAAATCACGGCGACCCGATGCAGCAGCGCCGGGTCGATGCCGTATTGCGCAGCCAGTTGCAGATAGGTGCTGCCGAGCGCGTCGAGCGCAATGGTCAGACCGCCCGAGGCCGAGCCGGTCAGCGCCGCGAGCAGATTGGTGGCGACCGCGAGCGATACGAGCGGACCACCGCCGATACCCAGCACCCATTCGCGCACGAGCGCGAACGCTGGCAGCGCGGCGATCACCGCGCCATAGCCGACCAGACTGCCGACGCTGAGCACCGGCAGCACCGATGCATTCGCGCCCGCATCGATCGTCTCGCGCAGCGCTGGCAGGCGATGCCGATTGAGCAGCACGAGCACGACGATCGCGACGGTGAGCGCCACGCACACACCCCACACACCGCCGACCGCCGCAAGCGACGTCTCGCCCCAACGGACCTCGGCCAGATAGTCGGCGTCGATGCGCGGCAGCACGATCACGTTCATCACGAAGTTCGTCAGCACGACGAGCACGAGCGGCGTGAGCGCGACGCCGAACGAGGGCAGACTCTCGCTGACATGCCCGCGCTTCGCTTCCTCCGGATCGAAACTCTGCGATACGCTTGCGCGCTCGCGCACGAGGTTGTCGCTGGCCGGCGCCCCGGTGGATTTCACCGCCGCCTTGAGTCCGTCGAATCCTTCATTGGCCGCCTTCGCGCGCGATTGCTGCAAGGACAACCACCAGAGCCCGAACACCACCATCACGATACTCGCGATGATGCCAAGCCCAGGCGCCGCAAACGGCGTCGTACCAAAGAACGGCATCGGGATCGCGTTCTGGATAGCCGGTGTGCCGGGCAGCGCGGACATCGTGAACGTCGACGTGCCGAGCGCGATCGCGGCCGGCATCAGACGGCGCGGAATATTGGCGGCCTGGAAGAGGGCGGTGGCCATCGGCGCGAGCACGAAGAACGCCACGAAGAGGCTGACGCCGCCATAGGTGACGAGTGCGCCGCCGATCACGACCGCGAGAATCGCCCGATGCGCGCCAAGCTTCTCCGTCATGTAACTGGCGATCGCCTTCACGGAGCCGCTGTCTTCCATCAGCTTGCCGAACAGCGCGCCGAGCAGGAACAACGGAAAGAACTGCGCGAGAAAGCGCGCGGTGCTGAGCATGAAGGTCTGGGTCCAATGCGCGAGAATCGGTTCGCCCGAAATCGCGGCGGCCAGCATCGCGGCGAACGGCGCGAGCAGCAGCACGGTCCAGCCGCGGTACGCGAAGCCGATCAGCAGCGCGAGACTCGCGAGCATGCCGAAAAGCCCTAGACCGATCGCGAGCGGTGACAGGGTGATGACTTCCATGGTCAGACTCCGTCGAGCAACGCGTCGAGATCCAGCGAGGAGCGCACGCCGATCGAATCGCCGTGCTCGGCGAGGAACGCGTCGGCGGCACGCCGGCCTTCGTCGCGCAGCATCGTCAGAAAGCTCCACTCGGCGTTCAGCTTCGACGAGTAGCCGAGTTCGGTCATCAGCTCGCTCGCGATCCGATGGATGCGCATCGCCGCCCAATGGCGGCCTTCGTCGCTGCCGGGGTCCGCCGCGCGGCGCAGCAGCGCGATCATGCGCAGCTCTTTCAGCAGCGGCGCGTTGAAGGCAACTTCGTTCAGGCGACTGATGATGTCTCGCGCGGTGCGCGGGGTTTCGTCCCGCACGACGGGATTGACCTGGATCAGCAGCGTGTCGCTCGACGTGCATTCGCGTACCAGCGGCGTCATGGTCGGATTACCGGCATAGCCGCCGTCCCAGTAGTCTTCACCGTCGATCTGCACGGCCTGGAACAGCGTGGGCAGGCAGCCGGAGGCGAGCAGCACGTCAGGCGTCAGGTCGCCATTGCGAAACACACGCGCCTGGCCCGTGCGCACGCGCGTCGCGGTGATGAACAGCTTGATCGGCGCGTCGCGCAGATGCGCGAAATCGATCGAGTCCTGCAGAATCTTCGCCAGCGGATGTACGCCGCGCGGGTTCAGGTCGTATGGAGAAAACACGCGCGCCGCGAGGTCCATCGCGATGAAGAGCGGCGAGTAGTCGAGCGTCCAGCGGCCCATCAACACGTCGAACGGGGTTCGGCGAAACGGGCTGTACACCGATGCTTCGAATACTCGCCGCCAGAAGGCTTCGAGCGCGGCGCGCGCGCCGGCCGCGCCGTCTGCCTGATAGCCGCTCACCAGCACCGCGGCGTTCATCGCGCCAGCCGACGTACCCGATATTCCTTCGATCTGCAGCCACGACTCTTCGAGCAAACGGTCGAGGACGCCCCATGTAAAAGCACCGTGCGATCCGCCGCCTTGCAATGCGAGGTCGATAAGGGCGGGTTCGCGGTGGGTGGGTTGGTTTTTTGTTGCAGCCAAGACGACTCCGTAGTGAGGAGTGCTCCATTTCGCTAGCTGACGCCGCATGCACGGCGGACGAATGAACTGCTGGCCAATGCTGTGAACTACCGAATGAGGTGAGGCGTGTTTCAAAGGCGAAACATCGCACTGCACCATTGGTATTGGAAGTGGCCGGTGACTAAAAGTCAAGCGTATTCAACTTGATTCACAGAGCTTGCGAGCAACCGGCTCGTGGCCGTCATCGCCCGCTTGCTGGTCACGCCGCGGTCAAAAACAGCGTGTAGGGAGGCCGGCCGGCGCGCCGCGTCGCGCCGCTTACATAAGCCGCTCACATAATCATGGATAGGCGGAGTATCTTTGCACGGTTGAGCGCGAAAATGCGGTGGCAATCATGCAATCTGCGTTATCCGTTTGCGCGTGCCGCTTAAATGCTAACTCGCGTGTATATCTTCGCTGTTTCGCCTTGCGCTAATCGCCGCGGCGTATTGCAATGTAATGTATCGTCTCGGCCGCCGGATACATTACGACATAATTCGACTGATGAACCGGGCTATAAAGCAGGCATCGTCAAATCACGGAGAGCATCATGAACGCCGGGTTGCTGCAAGGGTCCTGTCACTGCGGGGCCGTCAAGTTCGAAGTTCGCACCGAAATCGTTCCGGCTGGTCGTTGCAACTGCAGCCTGTGCCGCCGCAAGGGCGCGCTGATGACACCGCTCTTTCCCGCCAGTCAGTTGAAGATTCTGAGTGGCGAGGATTCGCTGACGCTATACCAGTTCAACACGAAGGTCGCGAAACACTACTTCTGCAAGCATTGCGGCATCTATCCTTTTCATCAGACGCGCAAGGATCCGCAGCAATGGCGCGTCAATATTGGCTGCCTCGACGGGGTCGATCCTTACGCGCTCGAAGCCGGCGTGGCCGATGGCGCGAGTCTTTCCGTGCTGGAGGACGCATGAAACGCCTGTTTGCCATCGCTGTATTCGTGGCGGGCGGCTTCACGGCCGAACTCGCGCATCCGTTGCAGTGTTCATTGATCCAGTCGAGCGACGTGCAACTCAAACGCCGCAGCAGATAATCCGTCGATGGAAACCTCCGACCACGTACTGATCGTCGATGACGATCGCGGTATCCGTGAACTGCTCGCGGGATACCTCGAGAAAAACGGCGTGCGTGTCTCGCTCGCGGCCAACGGCCGCCAGATGCGCGCCGCGCTCGAGAACGGCGCGCCCGACCTGATCGTGCTCGACCTGATGCTGCCCGGCGAAGACGGCCTCGTGCTGTGCCGTGAGTTGCGCGCGGGCAAGTTCCGCACAGTGCCGATCCTGATGCTGACGGCGCGCAGCGAGGAAGCGGACCGGATCGTCGGCCTCGAAATGGGCGCCGACGATTACCTGACCAAACCGTTCGCCGCACGCGAGTTGCTCGCGCGAATCCGTTCGGTGCTGCGCCGCGCGCGCATGCTGCCGCCCGGCATGGAGGTGACGGAGTCGGCGCCGATGCTGTGCTTCGGCGACTGGCGGCTCGACACGACCGCGCGCCATCTGCTCGACGCGGACGGAACCGAGGTGGCGTTGAGCGGCGCGGAGTACCGTCTGTTGCGTGTGTTTCTCGATCATCCGCAGCGCGTGCTCACGCGCGATCAGTTGCTGAACCTCACCCAGGGACGCCAGGCCGATCCGTTCGACCGCTCGATCGATCTGATGGTGAGCCGCCTGCGTCAACGCCTGCGGGACGGCGCGCGCGAGCCGCGCTACATCAAGACGCTGCGCAGCGAGGGCTATGTGTTTTCAGCGGCCGTGACCGCGATCGGAGATCCGGAATGAGCGCATCTCCATCACCGTCGTTGCTGCGCTGGCCGCATTGGCCGCGCACGCTGTTCGCGCGGCTCGCGGTGATTTTGTTCGTCGGGCTCGCGCTCGCGCAGGCGCTGTCGTTCTGGCTCACGATGACCGAGCGCGACCAGACGATGACCAACATCATGATGGGCTACATCGAGCGCGAGGTGGCGAGCTCGGTCGCGCTGCTCGATCATCTGCCGCCCGACGAGCGCGCCCAGTGGCTGCCGCGGCTCGCGCGGCGCAGCTATGAGTTCGTGCTCGGCCCGGGCGTGCCAGGCACCCCGGTCGACGCGAGCCTGTCGGCGCGCGTCGCGCAGTCGATCGGCGATGGCATCGGCACGCGTTATCCGTTGACCGTCAACGCAGTGCCGGGCGATCGCGAGCGTCTGCAGGTGCACCTGAAACTGAGCGACGGCACGCCGCTCACCATCGACCTGCGGCCAATGCCCGGCGCCCCGTTGTCGCGCTGGCTGCCGCTCGTGCTGACGCTGCAGCTGCTCGTGCTCGCGGCCTGCTGCTGGCTGGCGGTACGGCTCGCGACGCGCCCGCTCAATCAGCTCGCAGTCGCGGCCGACACGCTCGGCCCCGACCTGAAGGCCGCGCGTCTGCGCGAAGCCGGTCCGTCCGAAGTGGCGCGCGCCGCGCGCGCGTTCAACGCGATGCAGGACCGGATCGCCACCTACATGACCGAGCGCATGCAGATTCTCGCGGCGATTTCGCACGATTTGCAGACGCCGATCACGCGCATGCGTCTGCGTGTCGACACGATGGACAACGACAGCGAGGCCGCAAAGCTGCGCCAGGATCTGCAGGAAATGGAGGCGCTGGTCAAGGAAGGGGTCACCTATGCGCGCACGATGCATGGCACGACCGAGGTGCCGCGCCGCATCGATCCCGATGCGCTGTTCGACAGCCTGGTGTGCGATTACGTCGACGCGGGTCAGCAAGTGTCACTGCAGGGCCACTTCGGCCAGTCGCTGACGATGCGTCCGCAGGCGTTGAAGCGCATCGTCGGCAATCTGGTCGATAACGCGCTGAGGTACGGCGGCGCCGCGCAGATCCATATCGGGGCATTGCACGATGGCGAGGCTACCGTGTCGGTGCTCGATCGCGGTCCCGGCATTCCGGTCGAGTCGCTGGAGACGGTGTTCGAGCCGTTCGTGCGGCTCGAAGGGTCGCGCAATCGTCAAACGGGCGGCACGGGGCTGGGGCTCGCGATCGCGCGGCAACTCGCGCTCGCGATGGACGCGACGCTCACGCTGCACAACCGCGTCGGCGGCGGTCTCGAAGCGCGGCTGACGTTGAGGAAGTTGCGCGAGTCATAGTTGGACCTCTTGCGGCGCGGACACGCGGGCGATTCCGTCAGAAAAATTCACAAAGCCCGCCATTACGAAATCGCCATCGGGTTTGGACTATTAATGACCCCCGCGCGCCATTTCGAGCTGTGGCTCTGGTGCTTCTCAGTAGTTCTGAACGACCACCGGTTCAGCTCGTTTCAGCGATTCCCCATCATTTGAGAAAACCGGTGCGGTGATGCGGCAGGTCGCATCATTGTTAAATCATCGATATTCAAAGCGACTTATCGATGCGAGCGATTCAGATGCGTGGTGAATTGTTAATTCGCAAATTCAACCAGATTCGGCAACGCAGCATCGATGGATTCGATCGCATAGCGAGCCACAGTCCGTTACCTTGTCTTCGATAAATTGACAAACGCCAACGGACAGACCATTCTTTTCGTGTGGTGGTTGCAGAGTAGCGCGGCTGATCAACAGCAAGATTGGCCGAGAGACACGTTTCGTTCGAATCTGATTACAGATCCTTGTTAAAAAGGTAACTAAAAGGAATCCGAATGGCGTCCACTCCACAAAAGATGTCAAAAATGCAACTCACCGGGATGGTGGTGGGCGGCATGGTCGGAGCCGGGATCTTTTCCCTGCCGCGCACTTTTGCCAATGCCACCGGTCCGGTGGGTGCCGTGATTGCCTGGCTGATTGCGGGCACGGGCATGTATATGCTGGCGCGCGTGTTTCAGGCGCTGGCGGAACGCAAGCCCGAACTGGACGCCGGCGTGTTTGCGTATGCGAAAGCGGGCTTTGGCGATTATCCGGGCTTTCTCTCCGCATTTGGCTATTGGATCGGTAGCTGTATCGGCAACGTTTCTTACTGGGTGCTGATCAAGTCGACACTCGGCGCGTTTTTTCCCGTGTTCGGCGACGGCAATACGGTCGTCGCGATCGTCGTTGCATCGATCGGCATCTGGCTATTTCATTTCATGATCCTGAAGGGCGTGCAGCAGGCGGCCTTCATCAACAGTATCGTCACGGTCGCCAAGGTCATTCCGATTCTGGTGTTCATCGTGATCCTGATCTTCGGCTTCCGGTTGGACCTGTTCCAGGCCAACCTCTACGGCGGAGGACTCGAAGGCAATATCCTCGAGCAGGTGCGGGCCACGATGCTGGTCACGGTGTTCGTGTTCATCGGTATCGAAGGGGCGAGCGTTTATTCCCGTTATGCGAAGAAGCGCTCCGATGTCGGCCAGTCGACGATTCTCGGCTTCGTCGTCGTGACCTCGCTGATGGTGCTCGTGACGATGCTGCCTTACGCAGTGCTCCAGCGCGCCGACATCGCGGCCATGCGGCAGCCGTCGATGGCGGCGGTGCTCGAAGCGGTGGTCGGTCATTGGGGCGCGGTTTTCGTCAGCATAGGTTTGCTGATTTCGGTACTGGGCGCTTATCTCGCCTGGTCGCTGATCTGCGCCGAAGTGTTGTTCACGGCGGCAAAGACCGAAGACATGCCCGCCGTATTCGCGAGGGAAAACGCCAACAAGGTACCTGCCAATGCGTTGTGGCTGACCAACATCGTGGTGCAGCTGCTCGTCATCAGCACCTACTTCTCGCGCGATGCGTTCGCGCTGATGCTGAATCTGACGAGCGCGATGTCGTTGATTCCGTACCTCTTCGTCGCGGTGTTCGGCTGCATGAACGCGAATCGCGGCGACGGTTACGACGTGCGCGCCGACGAGCGCCGGCGTGACTTCATCATGGCCGCAATCGCCTCGATCTATACGGTCTTCATGATCTGGGCGGGTGGCCTGAAATTCATTCTGCTTTCCGCCGTGCTGTATGCGCCGGGAACGGCGCTTTATATCTGGGCTCGGCGCGAGCAGAACAAGAATGTCTTCATCGTTTCCGACTGGATCATTTTTATCGTTGCGATCATTGGCGCGATCATCGGCATCTATGGCCTCGTAACCGGAAGGATCGCGATTTAGCTTTAATGAAATCCGATTGAACAGAGCGGGCCAACATTGGCATTCAGGAGATCATCATGGCGAACACGGACGCGAAAGCGGGTGAATTGGGTGTCTACTCGGAAGTCGGGCAGCTGCGCAAAGTGATGGTCTGCGCACCGGGGCTCGCGCATCAGCGTCTTACCCCGAGCAATTGCGATGAACTGCTGTTCGACGACGTACTGTGGGTCGAGAACGCGAAGCGCGACCACTTCGACTTCGTCACGAAGATGCGCGACCGCGGCGTCGAAGTGGTGGAGATGCACAATCTGCTCGCCGAAACGGTCGCGGTGCCCGAAGGCAAGAAGTGGATTCTCGACAACCAGGTGGTGCCGAATCAGGTCGGCCTCGGCTTTATCGATGAATTGAGAAGCTATCTGCAAGGGCTCGACAATCGTAAGCTTGCCGAAACGCTGATTGGCGGGCTATCCACTCACGACTTCCCGGAAGCGCATGGCGGCAAGGCGCTGGAGGTCGCGAAAGAAGCGGCGGGCGGCACCGAATATCTGCTGCCGCCGCTGCCGAACACGCTGTACACGCGCGACACGACGTGCTGGATCTATGGCGGCGTCACGCTGAATGCGCTGTACTGGCCGGCCCGCCACGAAGAGACGATCCTGACCACGGCGATCTACAAGTTCCACCCCGATTTCGCGGGCAAGGTCAACGTGTGGTGGGGCGACCCGACTCAGGACCACGGTCTCGCCACGCTGGAAGGCGGCGACGTGATGCCGATCGGCAAGGGCGCCGTGCTGATCGGCATGAGCGAGCGCACCTCGCGGCAGGCCATCAGTCAACTGGCTGCAATGCTGTTCAAGAAGGGCGCGGCCGAGCGCGTGATCGTCGCGGCGATGCCGAAGATTCGCGCGGCAATGCACCTCGATACCGTGTTCACGTTCGCCGATCGCGATTGCGTACTGGTCGCCCCGGACTTCATGGCGAAGACGCGCACCTATTCGTATCGGCCGAGCAGCCATCCGAGCGGCGTCGAGTTGCACGCCGAAAACAAGCCGTTCACCGACGTCGTCGCCGAGGCGCTCGGGCTGAAGCATCTGCGCGTGGTCGAGGCGGGCGGCAGCGACTATCAACGCGAGCGCACGCAGTGGGATAGCGGTGCGAACCTCGTGTGCGCGTCCCCGGGCGTCGTCTATGCATACGACCGCAACACGTACACGAACACGCTGTTGCGCAAGCAGGGCATCGAGGTGATTACGATCGTCGGTGCGGAGCTGGGCCGTGGACGTGGCGGCGGTCACTGCATGACCTGCCCGATCATCCGCGATGCGGTCGACTATTGATCAGTCAAGCGAATCAATCTGGCCGGTGACTGGCAAAGTGTCGCCCGCTCGCTGAAGTGGCGAGCGGGCGACTGCGCCGCGTGCGCTTCCGCCGCCGCCAGGAACGGCGCGATCCGTCCAGATGATCGACGCGACGAATCGAATCGCCCCGCTAATCGCCGGGTTGACGCACGCGGTAGTGGTGGGCAGGTCCGGCTTGAAGTCGAACTTCCTTTTACTATACTTTTTAACGACTTCGCGCCTGAATTATCGAATTGATATCTCGCGATTTGCAAGGATTACATTCGATAGACCAGCGATCGCTGCAATGAAGTTCGAGTTAATGAATCTGCGAGTAGCTGGACGATCACGTTTCACGTCAATCGCGTGAATGCTCGGAGCTTTCTTCCACCGCACGGAGGTTCGAATATGAATAATCGCTTTGTTGCGCAACTCGTCGCCTTGTCATTTGCCGGTATGTCCGCGCTCGCGATTGCGGCTGGGCCCCCCAAGGACGAGGGCGGCGGCCAGATGGCCGGTACGGGCCGTCAGCAGGTGATGCCGACGATTCCGCACCGTGACTGGCATAAAGGTCAACGTGTGCCGGCCGAATACCGTAACTACAACTTCATGATGGACGACTGGCGCGGACATGGCCTCAACGCGCCGCCGCGCGGGCACAAATGGCTGGGTGTCAATGGCGACTATGTGCTCGTAACGACGAACAACTGGACCATTTCAGACATTGTCGCCGGAACGCAGTAATGCTTCCTCTTGGTGCCCGGGCTATCCGGCGACCAGTTTTAGCGCCGGAACCTGGGCCATTCATCGACACGACATGATTTCGTCATTTTCGCGTCGATTTAATGCTGCGTGTCGTATAGCCGGTCGGGAACGAACAATGCAGTCACGCCGCTCAAAAAGAACACCGCGCCGACCACGAGAAAACCAAGTCCGATCGAGAACTGCGTCGCGATAAAACCTATGACGATCGGCGCCGCCCCCGAACAGAAGCGCCCGAGATTATACGAGCCGCCCACCGCGGTGCCGCGCACCGACGTCGCAAAACTCTCCGACATGAATGTGCCGATCGTGCCGAGTGGCACGCCGTACAGAAAGCCGAAGACAAGCATCAGCGTGGAAATGTTGTCGTGGGTGTGCCAGAAAATGATCACGGGCAGAAAGAGTGCCGCACCGATGCAGCCGAGCACGTACACGCCGCGCCGGCTCCAGCGGTCACCGAGCCAGCCCGCGAAGATCTTGCCGATGAAGGCGACCACGTATGTGCCGATCATATAGCCGGTCAGCGAGCTGAACTTGATGTGCAATTCCTTCTCGAGATACGTCGGCAGCCAGTTGTTCAGGCCGTAAAAGCCGGACAGCACGAAGACTGACGCGAAGGTCCACAGGATGAACATCGTGCGCGCCTGGCGGTCGCGGAAAATCTGCGCGTAGCGATTGTCGACGAGCCGCGTTTTGCTCGCATGGTCGGCAGCCCGGCTCGCGAGCCATGCCGCCGGTTCGGGCACCGCGAACTTGATCGCGAATGCGAGCAGCACCGGCACGGCAGACACGTAGTACAGCGTGCGCCAGCCGTACTGCGGCAGGATCCAGTTGCTGAGTGCGATCACGACGATATAGCCGGCCGAAATGCCGGTTTGCAGCATGCCGAGTACCAGCGAGCGCCGTTCTGTCGGCACATATTCGGCTACGAGCGTGGTGACCAGCACCATGCAGCCAATGCCGAGCGAACTGATAAAGCGCACCGCCGCGAATTCGACGAAGCTGTGCGTGAACCCGAGCATTCCCGCGCCGAGCGAGAACAGCGCGAGCGCCCATGCGATGACCCGCACGCGGCCGAGACGATCGCTCGCCCAGCCGCCGACAATGCCGCCGATCGCCATGCCGAGCAAGGTCAGACTGCCGAGCGCGCCCGCTTCGACATTGGTCAGCCCGAAGTCGTCCTTGATGCGCGACAGGGTGAGGCCGTACATCATCACGTCGGCGCCATCGGCGATCAGCGCGAGGTAGGCGAGCACGAAGACCAGCACCCAGCGGCCTTGCGAGACGGCGGAATGGGTCACCGCTCGATAGTTTTGCAGGTCGGATGGTGTTTTCATGAACGGGCGGCGCAAGCGGGGGATGCCGTATTCTGCTTGAGTAGAGCGGGGACAAGGAAGGCGCCGATCAGGAGGCCTATGCTTTCATGACGGCTGGTGTACCAGCCTTCCTTGTGGGTCAGGTTCATCGTACCGATGCACACGCCATCATAGGCGATCGGAATGTTCAGGATCGAGCCGAGACCGATACCTGTCATCACCGCGTGATCGTCGAAGGCCTCGCGAATGCCTTGCGACGTGGCGGCACGAAACGGCTTCAGATCCTGAAGTATCTGTCGCGCCCACGCGGTGCCTTGCTTCTTTTTGCGGCCGCCCAGTGGATAGATGTCCGGCATGTTCGTGTAGACCCGTTCGACCTCGTGACGCCGCGCATCGTAGGACATGATCGTGAACAGGCTTAGGCCTATCGCCTTTGCCGCCACCGCGTGAACCGCGCGGAACAGCTCGAGCGGTTGGTTCTTCAGGCGCATCGCCAGCGCGAGACGCTCGAGGTCTGCGATATCCAGCATCTGCGTATCGTGCGGTGCGGGTTCGGTCAGGTTGCCTTGCATCATTTGCATCGCGTTTGCATCGGAAAGTGTGAAAAGTCGCAGTGCGTTTAGCCGTGCATGCGGGTGGAGTTCAGCTGGCCTCGCGCGTCGCGAGCCGGTTCGAGTTCGCTCGCCTCGATATCTTCGAGCGAGCGGTTGCGCGTTTCGATGCCGAGGAAGAACACCACGCATGCGCCGATCACCAGCACCGTCGTGGTCATCGCGAATACACCGAGGAAACCGGACAGCGGATAAACGAGGCCGACGAGGATCGGCGCGCTGACCGAGCCGATGCGGCCGAACGATGACGACGAGCCCGTGCCCGTCGTGCGTACCGCAGTGGGAAACACTTCCGGCGTGTAAGCGTAGACGCCGGCGAATGCGCCGTTCATGAAGAACGACAGCGCGATGCCCGTGGTCATGATCTGTATGCCGGTATGAGAAAACGCGAGCGTGATCGCGGCGATGCCGCCGAACAGCATGTAGGAAGCGACCACCGCCTTGCGGCCGATCTTTTCGTTGAGCCACGCCGCCGAAAAGTAACCGGGAATCTGCGCGCCATAGATTGCAATCGAATAGCCGAAGCTCTTCGTCATCGTCAGCCCTTCCTTGACGAGCAGGCTCGGGATCCACGCGAAGAACGAGTAGTACGCGAACGCGACCGAGAACCACATCAGCCAGCTGACCGCGGTCGTGCGCGCGAGTCGCGGCGACCACAGCGTGAGCACGTTGCGCCACGCGTTGCCGCGCGCCGGCGTCGAGGCCGGCGTGGGCACCGCGTGAAGCGCGTGGTTCGCAGTCACGGGCGCAAGCGCAATGCCGCGCTCGACGAACGCCGCTTCGATGCGGCCGACGATGCCGTTCGCTTCGGCCGCGCGGCCCTGGCTTTCGAGCCAGCGCGGCGATTCCGGCAGCGTCCGGCGCCACCACAGCAGCATCACGACGGGCAGTGACGTGATCACGGCCAGATAGCGCCAGCCGTCGACGAAGTTGCGCACCACCGCGAAGCCGAGAATCGACGAGGTCAGATAGCCGAACGACATGAAGCCGACCAGCGCGCCGCAGAAAATGCCGCGATAGCGGCGCGGCACGAACTCGGCGAGAAACGGCGCGATCACGACCGTCTCCGCGCCCGAACCGAAGCCCGCGACGACGCGCAGCGCGAAGAACGTGTGCCAGTCGTGCGCGGTCGCGCTCGCGAGAGACGCGACGCAATAGATGGCGAGCGCGCTCATCATGATGCGGCGCCGGCCGATCACGTCGGCGAGCACACCCGACAGGAACGCGCCGAAAAAGTAGCCGATATAGGTGCTGCTCGCGACGAGCCCGGTCTCAGCGCTCGTCAATTGCCACAGCTTGCTGACGACCGGCAGCAGGAACGCGAGCGACGACGAATCGAGCCCGTCGAACATGTACCCCAGGCCGCCGATCAGCAGCAGTCTGCGGTGAAAGCTCGACAGGGGAAGTCTTTCAAGACGGGCGGCGACGGCGGACACGGCAACTTCTCCTGAAGGAAATGGCGCGGCGAGGCCGCGCGTTCTGCGCTGATGGATGCTTCGGGCCGCTTATCGGCCGCTTATCGGCCGATTGCGTAGGCCTGCATCTGACGCGGTGTAGCGGCGCCTCGCATCAAACCGTTGCGGATCGCGACCGCGCAGACCCGGCCGAGCGCCCACGGTTCCGCGACGGTGAGGTCGTGGCCCCGCGCGTGCAGTTCGGCGAGCGTGCTGTCCGGAAAGCGCGACTCGGCCGACATCTTGCCGAGCTGCATCGCGCGCGGATAGAACGAGCCGGGGAAGTGCGCGGTCTGGAACGAGGGCGCATCGGCGGCGGCCTGGAAGTTCATGCCGCCATGCACGTGCTTGAGGAACAGCTGCAGCGACCACTGATCCTGCTGGTCGCCACCCGGCGTGCCGAAGGCCGCGTACGGTTTGCCGTCGCGCGTGACGAGCGTCGGCGACAGCGTGGTGCGCGGCCGGCGGCCCGGGCCGAGTGACGAAGGCAGGCCTTCTTCCATCCAGAACATCTGCGCGCGCGTGGTGACGTTGAAGCCAAGCCCCGGCACCGCCGGCGACGCCTGCAGCCAGCCGCCCGACGGCGTAGCCGACACCATGTTGCCCCAGCGGTCGACCACGTCGAGATGCACGGTATCGCCGCGCAATTCGGGCAGCGGCGCGAAGGTCGGCTCACCTTGGCCAAAGCCGCCGGCCTGCTCGCGCCCGGCATTCGCGACGATGCGCGCGGCGCGTTGCTCGCTGTCGCCGAGCAGCCCGGGACGGAATTCGAACGACGCGCGGCGCGGATCGATGAGGCGGCGCCGCTCGTCGTTGTACGCGTCGCTGAGCAGCACGTCCATCGGCACATGCGAAAACGCCGGGTCGCCGTAGAACACTTCGCGATCGGCGAATGCGAGCTTCGAGCACTCGATCACCGTGTGCACGAAATCGGGCCCGAGGGGGTCCATCGCGCCGAGATCGAAACCCTTCAGCAGCGCGATTTGTTGCAGGAACATCGGGCCCTGGCCCCACGGGCCGGTTTTGTGCACGCGCATGCCCGCGTAGTCGTAAGACACCGGGTCTTCGTAGGTTGGCTCCCAGCGCGCGAGATCGCCCGCATCGAGCAGACCGCTATTGCGCAGGCCCGAGGTGTCGAGCACGGCGGTCGAACGGAAGTACTGGTCGATCGCGTCGGCGACGAAGCCGCGATAGAAGACATCACGCGCGCGTTCGCACTGCTCGGCGCGATCGCTGCGCGTATTCGCCTCGCGCAGGATGCGCTTGTAGGTTTCGGCGATCGCGGGATTCGCGAACAACTGGTTCGGCATCGGCGCCTCGCCGTTGCGCAGCCATTGCTCGGCCGAGGTCGTCCATTCGGTGCGGAAAAAGTCCTGAATCGCGAGAATCGACGATGCCATGCGTGGCAGCACCGGATAGCCGTTTTCCGCGTAGCCGATCGCATAGCTCAGCACTTCTTCGAGCGGCAACTGGCCATAGTCGCGCAGCAGCGCCATCCACGCGCCGAATGCGCCCGGCACGACCGCGGGCAGCAGGCCCGTGCCCGGCACCACTTCGAGCCCCATCTTGCGCATCCGCTCGATCGTCATGCGCGCGGGCGTCACGCCTTGTCCGCACAGCACGCGCACGCGTTCTTCGCGCGCGCTGTAGAACACCACCGGCAACTCGCCACCCGGACCGTTCAGATGCGGCTCGACGATCTGCAGGACGAAGCCGGCCGCGGCGGCGGCGTCGAACGCATTGCCGCCTTTTTCGAGGACCGCCATCGCCGATGCGCTCGCGAGCCAGTGCGTCGAGGCCACCATGCCGAAGGTGCCGATCAGTTCTGGACGGGTTGTAAACGACATGCGCGACTCCTTGGCGACGACGGTCCGAATGGAGGAACCAATATGGAATGGTTCAATTGGAGAAAATGGAAGCGTAAAACTAACGAAGCCGGGTTGCACCCGGTGTTAACCATCAACATGCGACCCAGTATAGCGAATCAAAAATCACTGGGTGCTGGTAGGTCATGCCGCCGCGATTCTGGTATCGTTTGAACCAATACAAGTTGGTTCAGTGGACAACATGGACAAACCGGTACTGGATGCGCTGCTCGACTACATCGCCGATCATCAGTTGAAGGACGGCGACGCGCTGCCGCCCGAACGAAAGCTCGCCGAGGAACTGGACGTGAGCCGCCGCGAGCTGCGCGCGGCGCTGGCTTCGCTCGAGGCGTCGGGGCGCGTGTGGCGCGGCGTCGGCCGCGGCACCTATCTGGGCGCGCGGCCGCTGAAGTTTGCGCCGACGCTGCGCGGCTTGCGCGCCGGCACCAGTCCCGCGGATATCGCCGAAATGCGGCTGCTGTTCGAGCCGGCGCTGGCCGCGCTGGCCGCGACGAAAGCGAGTGGCGACGACCTGCAGGAACTGGAGAAATGCGCACGCAAAAATGCCGCCGCGAAAAACGACGACGAGTGGCAGCAATGGGATCATCGCTTTCATTTGCTGATCGGACATGCCACGCGTAATCCCGCGTTGATTGCGTTGATGGAGGTGATCAACGGTATGCGGGTGAAGCCGGAGGTGCGCGAGAAAACGTCCGCGCAGGAGACGCGGCAGTTTTTCGCGCAACAGCATCAGGCGATCGTCAATGCGCTGAAAGCGCGCGATGCAAATGCGGCCGCGCAATGCATGCGCGAGCATCTGCTGAGCGTGCAGTGGCGTGCGTCGGCGAAGACCGATGGTGCGGCGGCGCGGCGTGCGTGAGGTTGCCGTGGTGCCGCGCGTCGATCGGGATGGCGGCGCTTTACTGCGCAAGCTTCCGGTTCAGCCGGCGCATGCCGTCGAAGACCGCATCGGCCACGTCCAGCGGAAAGTCGGCGGGCAGTTGCGACGAGACTGTGTCGATCACCGTCTCCGTTTGCGCGGTCAACTGATCGATCAGCGTATCGACGTCCGCGGCGGAAAAACCGACGCGCTGTCCTTCGGCCACCCAATGCCGGCGCTGGATCTGATTGAGCAGGTAGTGGACGTTCTTGCCGCGAACCGCCATCGCCAGTTTCACTTTTTGCGCCGCGAGGCGCCCCGCGCCGCTGCCGATGATCGGATGCGCGGACAGCACGTCATAAAGCGGTGTGGATTCGTAGCGATTGCCGGGCAGATGCGCAATGCTGAAGTTCTTCGCGTGGCCATCGGTCGCGGCGAGCAGCCAGAAAACCAGCTGCGTCGCGAAGAAGTTGCGCCGGTCCGTCGTCGCGCGTGTGGACCTCGCGAGTATCTCCATGATCGCCTCGATGCCCGGACCGCCATCGGCCTCGTACTTGTGCAGCGCCGACGTGCCAGTGGCCTGGCACATGTCCTCTTGCGGCAGACGCACGATCCACGTGGCGTCGCTCGACAAACGGCGATCGAAGCGCTCGACGATCAATACCTTCTGCTCATCGAATCGCGCGATTTCGCAACGCGCGACGGGCAGCCCGTAGGCCGCGACGATCTGCGAGCACAGCCATTCGTTTTCCACCGACGTGCGCATATCGGCGCGCATGTTGCCGACGAGCCCAAGCGGCAGCTTGAAGATGTGCGTGGTCGGCGTGCTGCCTTCGGGCAGCAGCCAGCGATTGCGATGACGGAGCAGCGCGGTTTTTTCCTGCGCGCCGGCGATCGACAGACGCAGGTCTTCGAGCGGATCGTGCTGCCCGAGCGGCGCCGCCGTCGTCGTGCCGCGCAGCAACGCCGCGATGTCGCTGTCGCTGAGTTCGCGACCGTGGATGCTCGTCAGATCGCTCGGCTCTTCGTCCGGCGACAGCAGTTGCAATGCGCCGACGCAGTCGCGGCCGAGCGCGGTGAGCAACGCAAACGGCGCGGCGCTGCCGGTCCGGTAGCGCGCGGCGATGCGGCGCCGGATCGGTTCGCTGTCGGGCAGCAGGTTGTCGAAATAGTCGGCGACGATCTGGCCGCGATACGCCTGATTGCCCGGTGTGAACGGCAGCGACAGCGATAGCGGACGTCCTTGCGGATCGTCGATCCATTCGTCGGCATAGCTCAGACGTTCGCCGCTGCGTGTCGTTTCCCAGGCGCCGACCCGCAGGCCGTTCATCCACAGATTCAGACGGTTCGGTGTGCTGCGCGCCATGCTTACCAGTCCTCCCGTTTCTTGCTGGTGCTGGCCGCTTTGGTTGCCTTGGCGGGTTTGACCGCTTTGGGCCTTTGCGCCGACGCTCCCGGTTTGAGCGGCACGCGCGTGGCGCGTTTAGCGTTGCCTTTTGCGTCGACCGGCGTTCCGGCGGCCGGCGTTCCGGCGACCCGCGTTCCGGCGGCCGGCGTTCCGCTCCCGGCGCGGCGGGAGCGGTTCGGCGCCGGCGCGGCGTCTTCCACGGCCACGCTTTGCGTCGATCCGCTCTGCGCGAGCTTCAGATCGACCTGCAAGACCCGCAACACCCTGAAGAGCCGTTCGACGCTGACGGTCGCCGGATTCGCTTCGAGTTGCGCGTAGGTCTGTTGCGTGACCCCGAGATGCGCGGCCATCGCGGCCTGAGTGAGGCCGGCGGCCTTCCTGAAGCCCTGCAGGATCGGTCTGAGCTGGCTCAGTGTCTTGATGGCGTAGTCCACGGTCGATCTCCGGTTCGGCTGCGGCGGCGTAACAGCCCAAAACCTGTAAATAACAGATACAGTCTATACTCTGTATTTAGCAAATACAAGCTAGAGTCTGTTAATGACGAGCACGGACGCATTTGAAACGGCGTCCCGTCACGCTATTCATCACGCAACTAACGGTCAACCGCACACCGCCACCCCCTTCGCTGCTGCGCAGCCCTTCCGCCGCAGGCAACATGTGATCCACCGAAAATAAAGATGATCGACAAACGCAACCATAAAATCGCATCTGTTTCACTGCTGGTTGGTGCTGCCACCAGAAGAAGCAACGCCTCGACCGGAAATAGATAAATCCGAATCGTTTTCGATTGACGATCTAATCAGGAAGCCGAACATTCAGGCAAAACAAAAGCTGTTTTCGCATTGCGTGGCCAGAACACTGAATGGCCGTCGATAACGAATCGCTAGCAATATCACGGGCGCTCAAATCGAGCGCAGGATAACTGACGAGTGTCGACGCGCATTGCATCGTATCCTTTCGCTCGCTGAATGAAATTTGACACAAATGTCACGCGCCGCGCATCGAGAGGAAACGGGCTTGGAAATTACAGAAAAGGCTGTAGACTCTATAGCGTGTATTACGCGGCGACGCCAACACGAGTCCAATCGTTGCGCGCACACAGCATGTGTGCAAATCACTCCAATCCGCCACGAGATTTTTCTGCCATCAAGGTGTCTATTCGCTGATACGACCCAACGCCAATAGAAGCCGAACCGGCGAACCACGCCGACCGGTGAACCTGAAAGGAGATTCGACGAGACACACAGACCATTCTTCCAAATAACGCGATCGACGCCGCCGGATGCGGTCGCCGGCGGGCCGCTGGAGAACATAACTTCTTTGGAGTATGTGATGGCAAGCAAACCACAATGGCGAACGCTGTTATCTCTGACTTTTCTATCGCTGGCAATGATGGGCAACGTCGCGCGTGCGGAGAGCATTCCAATTGTCACAGGCCAGCAATGGATGCAGTCGACCGATGAGCAGAAGAAAGCGTATCTGGTCGGCATCTCGAATTTGATCGACGTCGAGCGCGCCTATGCCGGCAACACGGCGAACAGCAATGACATCGCACAGCGCTTCGGCAAGGGCATGCAAGGCCAGACACTCGACAGCGTGCGTCAAGGCCTCGACGGCTACTACGCCGCCAATCCCACGATGATCCAACACCCGGTGATCGAGACCCTCTGGTTCCAGATGGTCGTGCCCGGCCTGAAGAAAAATCAGTAAGGAGAACGATCATGAAACGACTTGGGTGGATCGTCAGTATTGGCGCACTGGCCGCGATCATCGGTTGCACGGACATGAGCCCGCAGACGCAGGGAACGGTGAGCGGCGCGGCACTTGGCGCGGGCGCCGGTGCGGGCATCGCGGCGATCTCCGGCGGCGATGCGTGGACCGGCGCGATCATCGGCGGCGCGGCGGGCGGCGTGGCCGGCAATATCCGCGGCCGTCAGTAATTACCGGCGAGCAGGCAAGGCTGGGGCGCGACCTGGGTCACGTCCCGGTTTCGTTACTGAAGCGCACGGCCCGATCAGGCCTTGATCAGGCATTCCACGGCCGTCGAGTGAAGCGATTTCCGAGGCGTCGCTGAAGGACCGTTCTTCCATGAGGCACCTCTCCCTTCCCCGCGACGCCGTATGCATTCCGTGCCATTTTCCTCACGTCGAATGTCAAGTAGCGAAGCGAATGGGGCGAATTCATTCGCGCTCGCGACATCGCGCATCCCCAGTTCGTCATGAAAATAATCCGTTCATACTCGAGCCGCTGTCGACGTCGCGTTGGCCGCCCGGCCGACAAAGTTTGAACCGGTGATTAAAAGCCCTTAGGATATCCACATCGGAAGCCGCCGCGATGGCGGCATGCGCACACCACGCAGAGAGCAGTCTGCGCGCGGTGCAACCTTCATCTCATCAAGAGAACACGAATGCTGCGCACGTCACTGAAGGTGATAAAGATAAGTGCATGGGTTCTGGTGCTGATGGCGGTGCTCGCATTGGGGCTACGCGCGTGGTATTCGCAGCGCGGGCCGGAGCTGTCGGTATGGCACACCTATGTGCCGCGCGAAATGACCGTCGAGGACATGGACACCGCCGACTGGAACGCATACATCAAGGCGGAAAATCGGATTTTCGACGACGTGCGCGTCAATGTCGTTGAAAAGCTGCGGCCGTCCGAGCGCATTCCGGCGAACCGCTATTACGAGGGCTCGCCGATTTTTCCGTGGCATTTCGCCGAAAACTGGAATCACTCGTACATTCTCGAGCCGTCGGGGTCACCCGTCGGCGCGGTCGTGCTGCTGCACGGCATGACGGATGCGCCGTACAGCATGCGGCATATCGCGCGCCGATATCGTGATCGCGGTTTCGTCGCGATCGGCATCCGCTTACCCGGACATGGCACGGTGCCGGCGGGGCTCGTCGACGTGCACTGGCAGGACTGGACCGCGGCCACTCGGCTCGCGGTGCGTGAAGCGCGCCGTCGCGTGGGGCCGGACAAGCCGATCGAGCTGGTCGGGTTTTCGAACGGCGGCGCGCTCGCACTGCAATATGCGCTCGACGCGATCGAGAATCCCGCGCTCGCGCGTCCGACGCGCGTCGTGCTGATCTCGCCGATGATCGGCGTCACGCGTTACGCACGCTTTGCCGGTCTCGCCGGATTGCCCGCGGTGCTACCGGCCTTCGCGCGCGCCGCGTGGCTCGGCATCGTGCCGGAGTTCAACCCGTTCAAGTACAACTCGTTTCCTGTGAATGGCGCGCGACAGTCCTTTCTCCTCACGAGCGTGATTCAGGAACAGATTGCGCGGCTCGAGCGCGAGAACCGGCTCGATAAGTTGCCGCCTATCCTGACGTTCCAGTCGGTGACGGATTTCACGGTCAGCACGCCAGCGGTGATGTCGGCGCTCTACGACAAGCTGCCGGAGAACGGCAGCGAAATCGTGCTGTTCGACGTGAACCGCAGCGTGCGCTTCAGGACCTTCCTGCGCTCCGCGTCGTACACGGCGCTCTCGCGCCTATTGCGCATCGGTCCGCAGAACTATCGCACGACGGTGATCGCCAACGTGTCGCCGGATTCAGCGCGTACTGTAGAGCGCAGCGTTTATGCGGGCGAAGTGCAAACGCGTGTCAAGCCGCTGGATATCGACTATCCGCAGGATATTTTCTCGTTGTCGCACGTCGCGATTCCATTCCCGATCACCGACGCGCTGTACGGCATCGCGCCGGACGATTCGGAGAACTTCAACGAGAACCTCGGCACGCTCGCGCCGCGCGGCGAACGCGGCACACTGATTCTGACGCTCGATTCGATGTTCCGCATCGCGTCGAATCCGTTCTTCCCGTATCTGCTGCAGCGTATCGACGAAGGCATCGGCAAGATGCCGCCGCCGGTCGTCAAGTCACCGCCGCGCACGCATGAAACCGCCGACGGTTCGCCCGACGATTTCGCCGAAAATCTGAATGCGCTCGAGCAGGTCGGCTCGGACGAGCCTTGAAATCTCGATGCTTTGAATCAAGCTGACGGCAATTGCACTGCCACCCTCGCGAGATGTGACCAGACGGCCCGCACCTACCGCGGGCCGCCTGCTTTTCGGCTCGAAGATCGACGTTACGGCTGATACGACGAATCGACGATCGTCCACAGCGCCGCTTTCGGCTGCAGGTTCGCATCGAACGGCAGCGGCAGGTCGTTGCGCGGCACCGGCGTCGACGTCAGCCACGTGTGCTTGTCCGAATAGCCCCAGAACGTGACCGCCTTGATGCTCGGCTCCTGCTCGAACAGAGCGAACACGGCGCGATAACGCTCGGCCTGCGCGCGCATGATGTCGTTCGGCACTGGATGCCCGAGGTCCGGCAGACATGCATGCGGATCGCTCCAGCATTCACCGGGATCGGCATAGAGACTCACGTCGAGCTCGGTCACCTGGTTTTCGAGGCCGAGCGCGGCGACGTCGTCGAACGCCTGCTTGATGTTCGGCAGCGGCGGCCAATTTACGCTGATATGCATCTGATGCCCGACACCGTCGATCGGCACGCCCTGCGCGCGCAAATCGCGGATCACCGCGAGCAGCTTTGCGCGCTTGCGCGGATCGTCGGTGTTGTACTCGTTGATATAGAGCTTCACGTTCGGGTCCGCCGCGCGCGCCGCGCGGAAGGCGATCGCGATGTAGTCCTTGCCGAGCGTCCGATACCACGGACTGTCTTCGCGATACACCTGATGCGGATCGTCGCTGATCACTTCGTTGACTACGTCCCACGCGTAGACCTTGCCTCGGAAGTGTGTGACGACGTCGGTTACATATCGATCGAGCCGCTTCGCGACGATGTCGTGATAGAGCGGATCTTTCGGATCGCCGGCGAAGAACCAGTCCGGCGCCTCGGTCCAGTCGCCGGCCTTGAAGTGCCACAAGAGCGTGTGCCCGCGCACCGCAATGCCGTGCGCTTGCGCGAACGCGACGATCCTGTCGGCCGGTTCGAAGTTGTACTTGCCTTCCGCGACGCCGATCGTGCCCGGCTTCATCTTGTTCTCGGCGGTCAGGCTCGAGAACTGGGCGGCGACGAGCGCCGCGTCGGCGGGACTGTCGATTGAATCAGGTTCAATCGCCGCGCCGACCTTGAAGTGCGCGGCCATCACACTGCGCAACGGCGGCAGCGCCTCAGCGGGCGCCGCGGCGAGCGGCTGGCCGTCATGAGCGACGGCGGCCTGGTTGTGCGCGCAGCCTGCGGTTGCGAGCGCGCAAACGGCGACGGCTGCGCAGAGCATGCGCATTGAAGTCCTCAAAGGACGCACTCCTGGTCTCCTTGTGACGGAATGCCGGTTCGGATGTCTTCTCTAACTATGTTTACCGTTACCGGTAACAGAGAAGATGTTAAGCAGCCTCTGTCAGCCCCGCTATGAGGGATTTACCTGACATATCGACGAGACATGGATGGTGAATCAGCGTCGAGTCGACCGGCTTGACACGGCGTGGGTTGAAAGCGCTTTCAGATGGGGATTGCACGGAACCGCCGCGCGGCTAACGGCGCGAAACAGGGCGCCAGTCACAGAATCCCAACTGGCGAGACAGGAAAACCGAATCCGTTCAACGCGCGGGTTTGCTTCAATCGTCGTCCGCGCGGCGATTCAGTTTGATTTCAATGCCCGTTCAGCGAGCCAGCGTCGGGCGAGAGCCGGTTGTCCACCGAGGTGACACCCGGAACCGACATCGCACTCTGCTCGGCACGCGCGACATGGTCCCGCTCGGGCACCCATCCGACCAGCGTGATCCGCCCCGAGTGGGCAAAGACGAACACATGTGACATCCCGACTCCGCTGTGCGCCTCCGCGACCCGCACGCTATGGGCGAGTTGTTGGTCGGTGGCTTGCGAATCCTGGGCATGGGCCGCCGGCGCTATTGCGCTTGAAATCAGCAGCGCGAGTGTAGAAACAAGGGCTGTTTTCACGATACCTCCTTAGAGTGCCAAGGTGTGCCGGCAAAATCCGCCGGCAAATCTTCCGGTTCGACTCGATGCGAGGCGTCGGAAGTGCACTGGACAAAATCCTCTTTCCACTGCACGCGTCGCGGTTATCGCGGTTGCGCGCCGAGGTTTTGCCAGTCGGGGCGATGGGCGGTCGTGCCTTCGCCCGCAGAAAAGTTGCAAGGGCAGCGTGTTCGAACGGGACGTCGCATGTGCGGCGTGGCGGGGGAACAGCGAGAGCCGAGGGATGGGAGCTGGTTGGAGCGGTCGTGATGGAGCGCGAGAGCCAGACGGATGCGCCGACAATCCTGCACCCAGCCTGCTACGCGGCTGAGCCCGGCTCGTTGCCCGGCATCGTATGCATTGATGATAGTCGCTAATGTCCACCACTGCTGGCGGCTCCTGCGCCAGTTCGTCAAGCCCAAACCGGCAATGCAAGCGGGGCGGCTCGTTGCATCTTCGCAACATCGAGCGCGAAATTTTGCTTGCATGCGAGCGCGTCTTCCTTGTTAAGCAAGCGCTGAGCGACGCGCGAGACGGATTGGCGCATCGTTTCGGTGCATGAGTTCAAACGGATTTCCGACGCTTGTGACCATCACGTAATGGTCACAAAGCAGGGCGCTACTGCGGGATCGTCCGGCGCGCAACTGTTATCGATAACAGCGTTTTCCCTGAGCAGTTAGTTTGATGCGCGGCGCAAGGTCATCCCTATAATCGCCTCGAAATGTGAAGCAAATAAGTAGCGAACATTTCGGCAAGAGGGGAAACGTGTGAGAACGCGTGCGTCCTGTGCGGCTTGGAGACGCCAAAATATATATAGGATATCTAAATGAAGAAGAAGCTTATTGCTGTGTCGGTGATGGCAGCCGCGACGACGGTGGCCCATGCGCAGAGCAGTGTCACGTTGTACGGCCGTATCGACAACGGCATCCAGTTTGAAACCGGCCTCCCGGGCGGCCACGCGTGGTCAGCCCAAAGCGGCGACTGGGGTTGCTCGTGGTTCGGCCTGCAGGGCGCCGAAGATATCGGCGGCGGCACGAAGACGGTCTTCCAGCTCGAAGGACAGCTCAACACGATGACTGGTGCATCCGCGGGCAATCTGTTCGGCCGTCACGCAACGGTGGGGCTGACGAACGACCACTGGGGTTTGTTCAAGATCGGTAACCTCGGCGCCGGCGAACTTTCGCAGGACAGTTGGGGCACCGACCCGCAGGTGATGCAGCGCTACGCGATCTCGACACTGGTGCGCGGTCGCAACTGGGCGAGCACCAGCAACGGCGCGGAGTACAACTCGCCGGTGCTGTTCGGCGGCCTCGTGCTGAAGGGCCAGTATTCGCTGACCAACAACACGAGCTGGAACTCGGCGCCTGTCAACTCGGCTGGCGTGCCGACCGGCCAGGGTCGTACGAACGCGGTCGAAGGTGTGTACACGTGGGGCAACGGCGACGTCCGCGTGATCTATGACGAAGTGCGCGGCGCCAACGGCTCGTTCAACAACGTCTACTCTGCTTCGCGGATGGCCCTTGTCGGCGGCACGTACGTGCTAGGTCCGGTCAAGCTGTACGCGGGCTACCAGCACCTGAGCGCGCCTGACGCGACCAACGCGAGCGTGGGCGTAACCGATGCGTCGCAGCCTCTCGGCGTGAGCGCGCCGACCAGTGTGAACCACGAATGGTTCGGCGCCGCATGGCAAGTCACGACGCCCACGCAGGTGACGGCTGCGGTCTACCACGCGAACGCGAACAACGGCAACGGCAATGCAACGCTGTTCACGCTCGCCGCGACGTACGCGCTGTCGAAGCGCACGTTCCTGTACACGGAAGCCGGCTACGTGCACAACAGCTCGACGTCGAACCTGAACCTCGGCAACGGGCCGTACGGCAACAACAACTTCGATGCGGTGACGGGCACGTCGTCGAACAGCAACCCGAACTATGGTCATAGCCAGACCGGCGTCTTCGCCGGGATCATGACCTCGTTCTGAGTTGAGGTTGCCTGATCAGCAATCGCAGTGATCTCTTTGTTTCAAGGACTGTTTATTTCTCTTTCATAGAGAGGCCGGTGCGACGCCTCCTCCACCCTCGTCGCATCGGCTGCTTTTTCTTTTTTCCGAATTCATCACCGGACGTAGTACGCCTCTTCATATCTGAAAGCGCTTTCATCACAGGATTCAGGCAGAACTCATGACCCACGACGGCTCCAACGATAAACCCGGCGCGCCCAAGGTATCCAACGTACCCGCTGCGCCCAACGTGACGCTCGAAGCCATCGCGCGCGCGGCTGGTGTTTCTCCGAGCACCGTATCGCGGATCCTGAACGGTTCTGCGCGCGTGCTTCCCGCCAAGCAGCAGGCGGTGGAAGCGGCGATCGCGCGTTTCAACTATCGGCCGAACGTGCTCGCGCGCAGTCTCGCGAGCGGGCGGACCGAAACGATCGGCGTATTGACGCAGGCGGTGTCGAGCCCGTTTTACGCCGAGTGGCTGCGCGGCATCGAGGAGTCGTTGTACGAACCGGGCTTTACGCCGATCTTCGTGAGCAGCCGCTGGAACATCGACGACGAAAAGGCGCGCCTCGAGCAGTTCATCGCGCGGCGCGTCGATGGAATCATCTTGCTGCACGCGCAACTCGATGAGTCGACGTTGACCGACTACTCGCGGCACGCGCCGATGCTCGTACTCGGCCGCTCGGTACAAAACAGCGCGACGCTCGCTGGCCTGCCGATCGACAACATGCAGGGCGCACGCGACGCGACCCATCATCTGATCGAGCAAGGCCATCGCGAGATCGCCTTCATCGCCGGGCCGGCAAGTCACGAGGATGCGATCGAGCGCCTCGTCGGCTACCGGACCGCGCTCGAGGAAGCGGGCATCGGTTTCGATGCCGATCTCGTCGAGCAGGGCGATTACCTCGAGACGGGCGGCGTCGCAGCGATGGAGCGCCTGATGGCGCGCCATCCATCGTTCAGCGCGGTGTTCTGCGCAAACGATCAAACCGCGTACGGCGCGCGCCTCGCGATGTTCCGCCGCGGCGTGCGGGTGCCGGACGACGTGTCGCTGGTCGGCTTCGACGATTTGCCGACCTCGTCGTACATGACGCCGCCTTTGACGACGGTCCGCCAGCCGACTTACGAAATCGGTCGCCTCGCCGCACAGGGCATCGTGCAGATGATCCGCAAGCAGTCGATCGCGCTAAGCCCGATTCCGCTCACGCTCGTGACGCGTGAAACCACGCGGCGAATCACGCCGCCGGTAAAACGGGGGGATACACCTACGTAGCGGCTGTTTTTTTCGCCTCAACGTGAAAGCGCTTTCAGGTATCGGCAGTCAAGCAGAAATTCAGCAGAGCATTCAGCACCAGGCAAAGCAGCACCAAGCAAAGCAGCAACAAAGACAACAGGGGAAGTAGGTCGCAGCAACCGGGTATTCATCGAATGCAATTCAAACAGGGTTCTTCAGGAGACGAGTAATGAAATTCCGCTTTTCAGGCTCTGCCGCCGCCGTTCTGCTCAGCCTGGCCGCAGTCGGCGCGCACGCCAACACCACGTTGACAATCGCGGTCTTTCCTAAGCTGGATCAGGAAATCAAGGACGCGCTTCCGGCGTGGAAGAAGCTGCATCCGGACGTCGACATCAAGGTGTCGTCGCTCGCGATCGCCGATCACCACAACGCAATGACCACCGCACTCGCGACGAGCTCCAATCTGCCCGACGTGATGGCGGTGGAGGTCGGCTTTATCGGCCGCTTCGCCTCGGGCGGCGGTCTCGAAGATCTGTCGAAGGCGCCGTATAACGCGGGCCAGTACAAAAGCCAGTTCATCAACTACACGTTCGCGCAGGCGACCACGCAGGACGGCACGATCGTCGGCATGCCGGCCGATATCGGTCCGGGCACGCTGTTCTATCGCAAGGACCTTCTCGACAAGGCGGGCGTGACCGAAGCCGACCTGACGAAGTCGTGGGACTCGTACCTGGCGGCGGGCGTGAAGATCAAGAAGGCGACGGGTGCGTACCTGATGGCATCGTCGCGCGATATCGAGGACATCTACATTCGCGCCGACCTGAAGGAAGGCGATGGCGTGTACTTCGACAAGGCCGGCAATCCGGTCGTCACGTCGCCGCGTTTCGTGAAGGCGTTCGAGCTCGCGAAGAAAGCACGCGACCTCGGTCTCGACGCGAAGATCACGCCCTGGTCGAACGAATGGGCCGAAAGCTTCAAGCGCGGGACCGTCTCGACGCAGATGATGGGCGCGTGGCTCGGTGGCCACCTGTCGTCGTGGATCGCCCCGGACACGAAGGGTCTGTGGCGCGCGGCCAATCTGCCGAACAACGCGTACGCATCGTTCGGCGGCACGTTCTACTCGATCCCGGCGAAGGCGACGCAAAAGCCGATGTCGTGGGAATTCATCAAGTTCCTGACGACGCGCCAGGACACGCAGCTCGCATCGTTCCGTTCGATCGACGCATTCCCCGCGCTGCTTGCCGCGCAGAACGACACGTTTTTCGCGGAGCCGGTCGCATTCCTCGGCAACGAGAAAGCGCGTCTGATCTGGCGTGACGCAGCCTCGCACATCCCGGCGATCCAGCGTAGCAAGTACGACCAGGTCGCCGAGGAAGCGGTGCACTCGGCGCTCGACAAGGTCGTCGACGACGGTGCAGACGTGCATACGGCGCTCCAGGAAGCGCAGGACCAGATCGCGCATCGGGTCCGCCGTTAAGCGGTATCGATGCAAGGTCGCGGCACGCTGCGTACCGCGACCGAAGTGTGTCGCAGTGCGCTGCAAGTCTGCTGCAAACAGCGTGGCCGGTCATCGATCCCGGCTACGCCCGACTGGACGGAACTATTGATGAACACCCCGCTGCCCACGACCCCAGAGGTCGCCCGCGATGCGCGCGCGAGCGACGTGCTGAGCTCGCCCGCGCCGTTCGCCGCGCCGCGCAGAACTTCGCGGCTCGATCCGGTGAAAGTCGCACCCTACCTGTTTCTCGGGCCATTTTTCCTGCTGTTCGCGCTATTCATGGCGTTCCCGCTGCTGTTTTCGCTGTACCTGTCGTTCCAGAGCTGGGACGCGACGGCGGGGCTCGCGAGCATGAAGTGGGTGGGTCTGTCGAACTTCACGTTCACGCTGACCGACCCGTGGTACTGGAAGTCGCTGTACAACACCGCGTCGATGGCGATCATGTCCGGCGTGCCGCAGCATCTGGTGGCGCTGCCGCTCGCATTCTTTCTGCAAACCGCGTTTCGCCGCTGGCGCAACCTGGTGGTCGGCCTGTACTTCCTGCCGTTCATCACGTCGAGCGTCGCGATCGCGCTGATCTTCTCGTCGCTGTATTCGACCGACTTCGGCATGATCAACCTCGCGATCGCCGAGCTCGGCAAGCTGCCCGGCCTGCACTGGATCGTCCCTGCGCATCCGATCGAGTGGCTGTACAACCCGAAGAACGTCAAGCCGGCGGTGTCGGTCGTGATCTTCTGGCGCTATGTCGGCTGGAACACGGTGCTGTATCTGTCGGCGCTGCAAACCATTCCGAAGGACCTTTACGAGGCCGCGCGCATCGACGGCGCGAACGGCTGGCAACAGTTCACCCGCATCACGATTCCGCTGATCAAGCCGATGATTTTATTCGCGGTCACGCTGTCGATCATCGGTGGGCTGCAACTGTTCGAAGAGCCGTTCATCCTGCTGCCGAACGAAGGCATGGGTACCAGCCAGTCCGGTCTGACCACGGCCGTCTATATGTATCGCACCGCATTCCACGACGGCGATTTCGGCACCGCGAGTTCGATCGCATGGCTGCTGTTCATTTCGATCGGCGCGTTGATGTGGTTGAACACGCGGATCTTTCACCGCAGCGGCATGAACGAGGAGACACAGCGATGAAATCGTCGAGCAACAAGGGCCGTTATATCGGCTACGCGATCGTGGTGGTCGGCGCGCTGCTGATGTTCTCGCCGTTCTACTTCATGTTCGTGTTCGCGACGCACACGAGTTCCGAGATTTTCTCGATGCCGCCCCCGCTGTGGTTCGGCAGCGCGTTTCTCGACAACATGGCCTCGCTGATGCGGCACATTCCGTTCTGGCGCAATCTCGGCTGGAGCTTCTATACGGCCACGATGCAAACCGTGCTGACGCTGCTCGTCACGTCGATGGCCGGCTACGCGTTCGCGATGTACGAATTCCGCTTCAAGAAGACGCTGTTCGCGATCGCGCTGACCGCGATGCTGGTGCCGCCGTTCCTCGGCATGATTCCGACCTTCATGACGATGAACCTGCTCGGCTGGATCGATCAGCCGCGCGCGCTGTACGTACCTGGCGCGGCCGCCGCGCTCGGCGTGTTCCTGATGCGCCAGTACGTCGCGGCGGCGATTCCGTCCGAGCTGATCGAGGCGGCGCGCATCGACGGCTGCAGTGAATTCCGCATCTACCGGAGCATCGTGATGCCGCTGCTGGGACCGGCGCTGGGTACGCTTGGACTGATCAGCTTCATTCAGGCGTGGAACAACTTTCTGTCGGCGCTCGTCGTGCTGCGTTCGCCGTCGATGTACACGCTGCCGCTCGCTCTGCGCATTCTGCAAAGTCCGACCAATTCGGATTGGGGCGCGGTGATGGCGGGCTCCGCGGTCGCGGTGCTGCCGTTGCTGGTGCTGTTCGCATTCACCTCGCGGCGTCTGATCGACGGTCTGACGACCGGCGCGGTCAAGGCTTGAGATTCTCTCTTTCATTTTTCACGCCCTAGCAGGCGTGACCATTCAGGACAACATCATCTATGTCGACGTATCGATTCAACGAAGACTTCGTCTGGGGCGTCGCCACCAGTTCCTACCAGATCGAAGGCGCAGCGCATGAGGACGGCCGCGGCCCGTCGATCTGGGACGCGTTCTGCAACGTGCCGGGCAAGGTCGTGAACGGCGAGAACGGCGATGTCGCATGCGATCACTATCACCTGGTCGAGGAAGACCTCGACCTGATGGCCGAACTCGGGGTCAAGGCTTATCGCTTTTCGATCGCCTGGCCGCGCGTGCAGCCGACTGGCCGCGGCGCATGCAACGACAAGGGCCTCGCGTTTTACGAGCGCCTCGTCGACGGTTTGCTCGAGCGCGACATCCAGCCGTTCGCAACGCTGTATCACTGGGACCTGCCGTTGTCGCTGCAGCATACGCAAAACGGCTGGGAAAGCCGCGACACCGCTTATCGCTTCGCGGACTACGCACGCAAGATCGGCAGCGTGCTCGGCGATCGCATTGGATCGATCGCGACGCACAACGAACCGTGGTGCACCGCGTGGCTCGGCAACGCAACCGGCTATTTCGCGCCGGGCAACGCCGATCTGAAGAAGGCCGCGCATGTCGCGCACCATCTGCTGCTGTCGCACGGTCTCGCGTTGCAGGCACTGCGCGCCGATGGCGTGAAGGCGCCGCTCGGCATCGTGCTGAACCAGTCGCCGGCGCATGGCGCGACGGATGCGCCCGAAGATCAGGCCGCCGCGTCGCTCGAATACGCGAAGTTCGTGCGCTGGTACATGGACCCGCTGTTCAAGGGCGAGTATCCGGCCGAGGCGCTGGAATGGTATGGCGCGAACGGTCCGCAAGACGTGATCCGGAGCGGCGATTTCGACGTGATCAGTACGCCGATGGACTTCCTCGGCGTCAACTACTACACGCGGATCTTCGCGAGCGCATCGGGCGAGAAGCGTCCGCCGGGCGCGCTCGGCTTCACCGACATGGATTGGGAAGTCTATCCGCAAGGTCTCACCGAATTGTTGACGCGCATCAACGCCGACTACAAGCTGCCGCCGATCTACATCACCGAGAACGGCTGCGCGGCGAAAGACGTGCTCGATAACGGCCGCGTGCACGACGCCGAGCGCGTGCGCTTCTACGACCTGCATCTCGCCGCCTTGTCGGACGCGGTGAAACAGGGCGTCGACGTGGCGGGCTATTTCGCCTGGAGCCTGATGGACAACTTCGAATGGGCGTCGGGCTACGACAAGCGCTTCGGCATGGTCTACGTCGACTACGCGAGCCAGGAGCGCACGCTGAAGGACAGCGCGTTGTGGTATCGCGACGTGATCGCGCAACACGCCGGCGTCGCGGCCGTGCGCTGAGGCGCACGCCCGACGACGGGCGCATCGAACCTCGCGTGGCGCGACAGTAGTACGGCAGTGGGATAGCGTCACGCGGGGTCTGCAAGTACAAGGATTGAGGAGGAGGCATCAAATGGGCGAACTCGTATTGCGCAACGTCACGAAGACGTATGGCGAAGGACCGCAGGTGATCCAGGGCATCGACCTGCACATCCCGGACGGCCAGTTCACGGTGTTCGTGGGACCGTCGGGCTGCGGCAAGTCGACAATGCTGCGCATGATCGCGGGGCTCGAGTCAGTGACGGGCGGCGACATTCTGATCGACGGCGTACGCGTCAACGATCTGCAGCCCACGGACCGCGGCATCTCGATGGTGTTCCAGAGCTACGCGCTCTACCCGCACATGACGGTCGCGGAAAACATGGGCTTTTCGCTGAAGCTGTCGGGCAAGTCGAAAAAGGAAGTGCGCGTGGCGGTGGGCCGTGCCGCCGAGATCCTGCAGATCACACATCTGCTGGAGCGCAAACCGAAGGCGCTGTCGGGCGGCCAGCGCCAGCGCGTCGCGATCGGACGGGCGATCGTGCGCAAGCCGCGCGTGTTCCTGTTCGACGAACCGCTGTCGAATCTCGACGCTGCGCTGCGCGTGCAGATGCGTATCGAACTCGCGAAGCTGCATCGCGAACTCGGCACGACGATGATCTACGTCACGCACGATCAGGTCGAGGCGATGACGCTGGGCCAGCAGATCGTCGTGTTCAACAAAGGCCGCATCGAGCAGACCGGCGCGCCGCTCGACCTGTATGAGCGGCCGTCGAACCGCTTCGTTGGCGGCTTCATCGGCTCGCCGCAGATGAACATGCTGACCGCGACGCTGGTGTCGCGAAGCGATGCGCAAACCGTCGTGGCGCTCGCCGGCGCGAGCCAGCGCATCGTGCTGCCCGGCCGGCTGGCGCAGCCGGTCAGTGGCGAATTGACGCTCGGGGTGCGCGCCGAGCATCTGGGCATCGGCTCGCTCGACGAAGGTCTCGCCGCGCGTGTCGAACTGGTCGAGCATCTCGGCGACGTCTCGATCCTGCATGCTCGACTCGATGGCATGGCGCACGCGATCGCGCTGAAGCTCGACAAGAAGGACGCGCAGCACGCGGTCGGCGCGCGTGTCGGGATCAAGGTGGCGTCGTCGTCGGTCACGCTGTTCGATGCGAATGGCGCCGCGGTGAGCCTCGCGCGACCCGAAGTCGGCGAGGACGTCGGCGCGGTGGTTTGACAGGCCGATGTCGGCGAGTGAGCAACGGTAAAGCCGCGCGAATCGTTGCATGCGTGGATCGTGCATTTCGATGCGGAGCCTTCATCCGGGCCCCCTGCATCGAACGACGAAGACTGACGCAAGCAGCGATGACGTTAGCCAGTTCGCATTAAATAATATTACGCAGTACTTTCGACGCCTTGCATGGAGCTTTCTCCTTGCCGGGCTTGATTTAGAGGGTCCAGTCGAGGGGTCGGATAGCGATTTGGAGCTTAGGTAAACTCCGCATGGCGGCGGCGAATGTCCGCCATTAACATCCGCTAACGTTAAGGGTAACGTTCGGGGACGTTTGCATCTATTCGAAGAGCTAAAAAACGGGGCAAAACATTCAAACCCAAGACGCGGCGCGCGGCTATCCGGCACGACCCGGTATGGCCAGAGCGGTCTGTGTAAAACCAATTGATTAGGTGAAAGTGCAGCGGTTGCGCGCAGGAATTGGCGCGACCGTTGCAGGCTGTGTCGCGGCTACGGTAGTTGTCGCCGCGAGTTGGATTGGAGCTCGAGGGAGCTCCTGGCAGTAGGCTGGGAAGCAACGACTGAGAGCAAGGTTGATAAAGAATGTCGGGCACGCATCGCGGGTGTTCGCCTGCGGGCGCACCGGCCCGATACAAAAAATACCGTTGGATTTTTGCTGGGTGGAGAGCGTCATGGAAAAGCGAGTATCTAAAGCCATTTTCAAGTCCCGGGCCTGCGAGTTGTTCCGTCAGGTCGAGGCATTGGGCGAAACCGTGGTCGTCACCGACCGCGGACAACCCACCATCGAAATCCGGCCGTATCGCAGCAAGCAGGAAAACCCGCTCGAACTGCTGCGCGCGTCGATTACGCATTTCAACCTGAAGCACGCGTTGCAGCCTGTCACTGCCGAGCAGGACGAGTAATGATCACGCTCGACACGCTTGCGCTCGTGTGCTGGCTCGGCAGGCAGAAAGCGCTGAGCCAGGCCGCGCACGATGCGATCGATCGGGAGCTCGCCGGCGGCGAGATCCTGATTTCGGCAATCAGTGCGTTCGAAATCGCGGAGTTCGTGAAGGTCGGCAGTCTCGGGCTGTCGATGGACGCGCGCAGCTGGATGTCGACGTTTCTGTCGCTCGACGGCGTGCGGATGATTCCGGTCGACACCGAGATCGCGTTTCGCGCGGCCACGCTGCCGCCCACGCTCGCCTTGCATCAACGCCTGATCGTCGCGACCGCGCGCACGCATGGCGGCGCGCTCGTGACTTCGGATGCGAAGGTGCGCGCGTCGACTTACGTCGAAACGATCTGGTGACGGCCGCGGCGCTGCCTGGTGCGGACTGGGCCGGTGGAATCGCGCACCACCAGTTCCGCCGGGAGCGTGATGCGCTGCGAAGCGGCGTCGATCCCGGCGATCTGCGCGAGCAGCGTGTTGACCGCCGAGCGCGCCATTTGCTGGAACGGTTGGCGGATCGTGGTGAGCGCCGGGTGAAACTGCTCGGACATCGGGATGTCGTCGAAGCCGATCACCGAGATGTCGTCCGGCACGCGCAGACCTGCTTCGCGGATCGCGGCGATCACGCCGAACGCGCTCTGGTCGTTGGCCGTGAAGATCGCGGTGGGCGGCTCGGCGAGATTCAGCAGGTCGAACGTGACGTCGAACGCCATCATTTGCGACAGGTCGCCCGCGGCGACCAGCGCGTCTTCGCGCGGCAGGCCGAGGCGAGCCAGCGTGTCGTGATAGCCGCGTTGCCGGTCGCGCACGCCTTCGATCGTTTCGTCGCCGGCCAGAAACGCGATGCGCTTGTGACCGAGCTCGGCGAGGTGCTCGACCGCGAGACAGGCGCCGCCGTAGTTGTCGACCGACACCGACGGGAAGCCCGTCAGCGTGCCGCGCTGATCGACGACGACGACCGGTACCTTCGCGGTGGCGAGCGCCTCGAGGCACAGCGACTCGCGCGGAAGAATGGCGAGGATACCGTCGGAGAATTGCTGGATGAGCCCTAGCAGGTCGTGATGCGTATGACGATCTTCGTCGAACACGGTGTAGACCAGCATCTCGCAGCCTGCGCCACGCGCCGCGCGGCCCGCGCCGAGAATCAGTTCGCTGGAGAATTGCGTGTCGAGTGTCGGCGTGATGATGCCGATGATGCCGTTGCGGCCGCCCGACAGTTTCTGCGCGGTGCGGTTGACGACGTAACCGATGTCCGACGCGATTCTCAGGACTTCGTCGCGGGTTTCGCGCGACACGCCGGGACGGCCGTTGAGAGCGCGCGACGCGGTCATCTGGGACACCCCGGCAAGCTTGGCAACGTGCTCAAGCGTTGGGGTCTGTCTTGCCATGCGGGTCGAAGGTGTGCGAGAGGTCATTGGATGGGTCGACTCGCTAATCGCGTTAGCGATAACGTTTATGTAGTCGTTATTCTAGCAGAACCCTTTATATTTCAGCTTTCCCACAATCGGTCCATCTTATCCGGCAGTTGCGTCGCAGCCCGCCGGGACCAGGTAAAATCCCGCATAGCCTTACTTCACGCATCGACCTAACATTCACTAACGTTAAGGCTAACGTTAATGTTTCGGTGATTTCTTATAAATCCAGAAGAGGGGACACACCCATGGCGTACCCGGCTTTGTTTAAAGCGCGGTCCATCATCGGCGCGACGGCGCTGCTGTTTTCGTTGTCTGCAGTTGTTTCGAACGCCGTAGCGGCGGACTCCAAAACGATCACGGTATGGGACCAGCAGACCAATGCGTCGTCGAGCAAGATCATTCGCGACGCGTCGGATCGATTCGAAAAGGCGGTTCCGGGCTACAAGGTCGAGAATTCGCACGTCCTGAACGAGGCGTACAAGACTAAGCTGAAGGTCGCTTTCGGCGCGAACCAGCCGCCGTGCGTGTTCGAGAACTGGGGCGGCGGCGGGCTGCACGAGTACGTGAAATCCGGCCAGATCGCCGACCTCACGCCGTACCTGGAGAAGGATCCGGCGTACCGCAACCGCTTCATGCAAGCGTCGTGGAATGTCACGACGTTCGACGGCAAGACCTATGGTGTTGCCGCCGAAAACGCGGCGGCCGCGGTGATCTTCTACAACAAGGAAGTCTTCAGGAAGTACGGCATCACGCCGCCGAAGACGTGGGATGAACTGATGCACGTCGTTGAAGTGCTGAAGTCGCACAACGTTGCAGCGTTCTCGCTCGCGAACAAGAACAAGTGGACTGGTTCGATGTACTACATGTACCTCGTCGACCGTATCGGCGGTCCGCAAGTCGTGAAGGACGCGATCGAAGGCAAGGGCAAGGGCTTCGAAGATCCGGCGTTCGTCGAAGCCGGCAAGCGCATTCAGGAACTCGTGAAGGCTGGCGCGTTCGCACCGGGCATCAACGGTCTCGATTACGACTCGGGCGCCTCGCGCCGCCTGCTGTACACGGGCAAGGCTGCCATGGAGCTGATGGGCGCCTGGGAAGCTTCGACGATCGCGAACGAAAATCCGACGTTCTCGAAGGACCTCGACTTCTTCGCGTTCCCGAGCGTGCCGGGTGGCAAGGGTGATCCGCGCGACCTGATCGGCACGGTCGGCGACGGCTTCCTCAGCATCTCGACCGAGTGCAAGACGCCGGACGCAGCGTTCAAGCTGATCCAGGCACTGACCGACGAGCAGGCGATGCAGGCTCGCGCGTCGGATGACCACAAGCTCCCGCCGGTCAATCACGTCAAGATCGACGATCCGTTCACGCAGCGTCTGCAGCAAATGCTTGCCGCCGCTCCGAGCGTGCAGCTCTGGTACGACCAGGCATTGCCGCCGGCCCTCGGTGAATTGCACAAGGACACGACGCAAGCACTGTTCGGTCTGTCGCTGACGCCTGAGGCTGCTGCGCAGCAAATGGAAGCCGCTTCGAAGAAGGGCGGCTGATCTCCAGTCTTAAAGAAAAGTCCGACCGGCACCGCGAGGTGCCGGTCGGCATACAAGCCCGTGAATATCGCACTTTCCGCTACACCCGAACGCCGGCTGAGATTTTCATCGCAAACGCTCGTCACGGTTGTGTTTCTTGCGCCGTCGCTGCTGCTGCTGGCCGTGTTCCTGCTTTATCCGCTCGTCTCCAGCCTGCGGCTGTCGCTGCTCGACTGGAACGGCCTCGGCAACACTGCCCGTTATATCGGGCTCGCGAACTGGGCGCGGCTCGCGCACGACATAGTGTTCTGGCAATCGCTGAAGAACAACGTGATTCTTGCTGTCGCGTCGATCGTCGTCCAGCTTCCGATCGCGCTCGCGCTCGCCGTGCTGCTGGAGAAGGCCGGTCGTGGCTCGCGCTTGCTCAAGGTTCTCTATTTCCTGCCGCTGCTGATGTCGAGCGTGGCGATCGGTGTGCTGTTCAAGCAAATCTACGATCCGAATTTCGGTCCGATCAACGTCGCGCTGCAGGCTTTCGGGCTTGATGGCCTCGCGAAGGACTGGCTGGGCGATCCGCATTTTTCGCTGGCTGCGACCATCGCCGTGATCATCTGGCAGAACGCGCCTTTCTACATGATTCTGTTTCTCGCCGGCCTCTCGTCGATGCCGGCCGAGGTCAACGAGGCCGCGCTCCTCGACGGCGCATCCGAGTGGACCATTTTCTGGCGCATCAAGCTGCCGCACCTGCAAGGCACGGTGCGCACCGCTGTGCTGCTGTCGGTGCTCGGGTCGCTGCGTTACTTCGATCTCGTCTTCGTCATGACCGGTGGCGGCCCCGAAGGCTCGTCCGAGGTGATGGCCACCTACATGTATCGCACGGTGTTCAGTTCGTTTCAACTCGGCTACGGCAGCACCATCGGCTCGGCGATGTTCCTTATCGTCATCACGGTGGCGGCGGTGTCGATGTACTTCACCCGCCGTTATGCAACCGAGGTCTGAACCATGAACAAGAAACTACGCTTCCCCCGCGTGGGGGTTCCTCTGCTGGCACTGATCTGGCTGGCCGTCACGACGATTCCGTTTCTCTTCATGGTCGCATCGAGCTTCAAGAGCCAGGAAGAGACCTTCGCGACGTCAGTGTGGGCGCCGCCGAGCCACCTGTATTGGGGTAACTACGCGGCTGTGCTGCAGGGGCCGTTTTTCACTTATTTCCGTAACAGCGTGTTCACGGTGGGCGTGTCGGTGCTGCTGATCGTCATCATCAGTGCGATGGCGGCCTACGTGTTTGCGCGCTTGCGCTTCTCGCTGAACAAGACACTGTTCGGTCTGGTGGTCGCTGGCATGATCGTGCCGCTGCATGCGACGCTCGTGCCGATCTATCTGCTCACGCGCAACCTCGGCCTTTACGACACCGCGTTCGCGCTGCTCGGCCCTTATGTGGCCCTCAGTCTGCCGGTGTCGATCTTCATCCTGACCGAGTTCATGCGCCAGATTCCGCGCGAGCTCGAAGAAGCGGCGCAGCTCGACGGCTGCAGTCCGTTCCGCATCTTCTGGCGAATTTTCTTCCCGCTTTCGGCACCGGGGCTCGCCACTGTGACGATCTTCAACGGCATTGGTCTGTGGAACGAGTTCATCTTCGCGTACATGCTCACGTCGACGGCCGAGCACCGTACGCTGCCGCTCGCGATTTGGGACTTCATGGGGCAATACGCGTCGAACATACCCTCGATGCTGGCCGTCCTCGTGCTCACGTCGCTGCCGCTGATCGTTGCCTACGCGTTCGGTCAGGAGCGCGTGATCAAGGGGATGATGGCCGGCTCGCTCAAGGGCTGATCCGCATCGCACCTCACCTCGAATCGTATGGGCCAAAGTGGCCCGCACACCGAACTTCGCATAAACGATATGGCAAGCATCTCTCTCACTAACGTACAGAAGTCCTATACGAGCGGTAACTCGGTGATCCGCGACGCCAACCTCGAAGTCGGCAGGGACGAATTCTGCGTGTTCCTCGGGCCGTCGGGCTGCGGCAAGTCCACGCTGCTGCGCATGATCGCCGGTCTCGAATCGATCACCGACGGCGAACTGCGCATCGACGGTCAACTGATGAACAACGTCGAACCCGCGAAGCGCCAGGTCGCGATGGTGTTCCAGAACTACGCGCTCTATCCGCATATGAGCGTGTACGAGAACATGGCATTCGGCCTGCGTCAGGCGAAGGTCGATAAGGCCACCATCGACAAGAAGGTGCGCAGCGCCGCTGCCGCGCTGCAACTCGACAGCTACCTCGAACGCCGCCCCGCTGCGCTGTCCGGCGGCCAGCGCCAGCGCGTGGCGATCGGGCGCGCCATCGTGCGCGAGCCGGGCGTGTTCCTGTTCGACGAGCCGCTGTCGAATCTCGACGCCGCGCTGCGCGTGCAGACGCGCACCGAAATCGCCCGTTTGCATCGCGAGTTCAACCGCGCGAGCGCGGTGTACGTCACGCACGACCAGATCGAAGCGATGGCGCTCGCCGACAAGATCGTGCTGCTGCACGCCGGCGCGGACATGGAAAAACACGGCAGCATCGCGCAGATCGGCGCGCCGCTCGATCTGTACCACCGGCCGAAGAGCCGCTTCGTCGCAGGCTTCATCGGTTCGCCGAAGATGAACTTCATGCCGGCCACGGTGCTCGCGGTCGACGACAAGGGCATTCAGGTCGAGCTGACCACGGGCGAGCGCGTGCGCGCCGAGGTCGACGGCCGCAGGCAGCGCGTCGGTTCGCAGGTCACGCTCGGCATCCGGCCGGAGCATCTTGCCCTGCCGTCGGCGCAGGCCGGCGTGCAGACAATCCGCTGCGCCGTGCGCCTGGTCGAACGGATGGGCGAGCACAGCTACGTGCATGTGGACGGTGGCGTGCGCGACGGCAACACGATGATCGCCAAGCTGCCCGGCGACGGTGGCGTGACGCACGACGAACGCGTCGAACTGGCGTTCGCACCGCACGCGTGCCACGTGTTCGACGACAAGGATTTCGCGCTGCCGCGTCTGCACTGATCCGCTTGCGATCGCGCCGCTTGCACGGCGCGAACAAGCGCGGTCCCATTGCATCGCGTCGCTAGACGCAACGAACGACCCGTAGTCGATCAAACACGGCGAATTCGAGTCGCGGCTGCGTTCGATCGATTAGCAGGACTGCGAAGTCTGGAAAGGCATCTGAAATAGAAGGGGATGGCATCCGGCCTGAAGCAACGCCATGCCGCACGCTTGTCAGGAACAACGGATTTGTCGGCGCTTCATGCGCTTCGTACACCAGGATAAAAAAAAGGAGTTTTCGATGTTGCTTCGCCAAAGTGAGGTCCCGCTCTACCGCAATCCAGCGGCAGCCGTGGAAGAGCGCGTGGCCGATCTGCTCGCGCGCATGACACTCGACGAAAAGATTGCGCAGCTTCACGCCGCGTGGCTGAAGCTCTCGGCCGATGGCAATCACAAGGCGCGTAGCATCGATTTCGCGCAGAGCGCCAACCAGATCACGGTCGACGAGATCCTGCAGCATGGCCTCGGCCAGATCACGCGTCCGCTCGGCACGCATACGGTCGATCCGAAAGAAGGCGTACGCGCGCTCAACGAGCTGCAGCGCAAGATGGTCGAAGACACGCGCCTCGGCATTCCGGTGATGTCACACGAGGAATGCCTCGTCGGGCTCATGATCAAGGACGCGACGCTGTTCCCGTCGCCGTTGAACTATGCGGCGACGTGGAATCCGCAACTGGTCGGCGAAGTGGGCACGATCATCGGCGAGCAGGCACGCTCGATCGGCTGTCATCAGGGGCTCGCGCCGGTGCTCGACGTGTCGCGCGACCCGCGGTGGGGCCGCACCGAGGAGACGCTCGGCGAAGACCCGTATCTGGTTGGCGTGCTCGCGTGTCATTACGTGAAGGGCCTGCAGGGCGAACAGCGCGATCTGCTCGCGACGCTCAAGCATTTCGTCGGTCATTCGGCGAGCGAAGGCGGCCGCAATCATGCGCCGGTGCATGTCGGTCCGCGTGAGCTCAACGACGTGTTCATGCTGCCTTTCGAAATGGCCGTGAAGCTTGCGAACGCGGGCTCGGTGATGCCCGCCTATCACGACGTCGACGGCGTACCCTGTCATGGCGATCGCGCGCTGCTGCACGACACGCTGCGAGAGAAATGGGGCTTCGACGGTCTCGTCGTCGCCGATTACGCGGGCGTCGACCTGCTGTTCAGCCATCATGCGGTGGCGCGCGACAGCGCGTCGGCCGCAGCCCTCGCGTTCAACTCCGGCCTCGACGTCGAGCTGCCGGGTCACGAGTGCGCGGTGCATCTGAAGGAAGCGCTCGAGCGCAACGAGATCAGCGAAGCGACGATCGACACCGCCGTCTCGCGCGTGCTGCGCGTGAAATTCCAGCTCGGCCTGTTCGAGAATCCGTACGTCGATCCCGAACGCGTCGACGTGAAAAGCGCGACCGCGGGCGATACCGCATATCAGGTCGCGCTCGAATCGGCGGTGCTGCTGCGCAATCAAGGCGACGTGCTGCCGCTCGACGTGCACGGCCCGGACAAGATCGCGGTGATCGGCCCGACCGCCGACGATCCGCTCGCGCTGCTCGCCGGCTACAGCTTCCCGGTGCACCTGATCAACAGCGGCGAGCAGTCCACTGCTTCGATCGCGACGCCGCTGCGTTCGCTGCGCGCGTTGCTCGGCGACGAGCGCGTCATTCACGCGCAGGGTTGCGACATCATCAAGGAGCGCCGCGCGGGCGCGCCGGTGTTCCCGGGCGACGTGTCGCTCGATCTGACCGGCGACGCGCATTGCGACGAGCTGATCAGCAAGGATACCGACGGCATCGCGGCCGCGGTCGAGGCCGCGCGGCAAGCGGGCGTCGCGCTGGTGTTCGTCGGCGATCTGGCGGGCCTGTTCCAGTCCGGCACGGTCGGCGAAGGGTCCGATACCGACAGCCTCGACCTGCCGGGTGTGCAGCAGGCGTTGCTGCAGGCAGTGGTCGATAGCGGCACGCCGACGGTCGTCGTGATGACGGGCGGCCGTCCGTACAATCTCGGCGGCCTCGAAGACCGCATCGCCGCGCAGATCATGGCGTTCGCGCCGGGCGAGCGTGGCGCCGAGGCGCTGGCCGATCTGCTGGTGGGCCGCGTCAATTTCAGCGGCCGTCTGCCGCTGTCGGTGCCGAAGAGCGCGGGCGCCGTGCCGTACGTGTATAACCATCGTCTGAAGAGCGCGGGAACGCCGATCGCATACCATTTCGGCTGCCGCTATCCGTTCGGTTTCGGTCTCGGCTATACGCAGTTCCGTTACGGCGATCTCGCGCTCGCGCACAGCGAAGTGTCGATCGAAAACGGTACTATCGAGTTGAGCTTCACGGTCGACAACATCGGCGCGCGCGACGGCACCGAGATCGTGCAGATCTACGTGCGCGACCGGCACGCGTCGGTCGCGCGGCCGGTCCGCGAGCTGAAGGCGTTTGCGCGCGTGCCGCTCGCGGCGGGTGCGTCGGCGCGTGTGCGCGTGAAACTGCCGGTCGACATGCTGAACTTCACCGACGCGTGTGGCGAGCGTATCGTCGAGCCCGGTGACTTCGATCTGCTGGTCGGCAACTCGAGCCGCGACATTCATCTGAGCGGCACGGTCGCCGTCGCGGGCTCCGCGACGAGAACGCTCGAACGCGACTGGCGCATGCTGAGCGAGGTCGAGATCGTGGCCTAAGCGGCGGGTCAGGGCGGCGAGCGCCGTCCTGTGTGTGGTCCTACTCGTAACAAGTGGAAAATCTGATGTCGTACGCAACCTATCCAAGTCTGTCGGACAAAACCATCGTCGTGACCGGCGGCGGCAGCGGGATCGGCGCCGCGATCGTCGAGGCCTTCGCGCAGCAAGGCGCGCGCGTGTTCTTCCTCGACGTCGCCGAGCACGATTCGCTCGCGCTGCAGGAAACGCTTCGCCACGCGAAGCATCCGCCGCTGTTCCGCCGCTGCGACCTGAAAAATGTCGACGCGATCGAAAACACGTTCGCCGACATCGTCGATGCGGTGGGCCCGATCGACGTGCTCGTCAACAACGCCGGCAACGACGACCGGCACGAAATCGGCGAACTCACCGCGAGCTACTGGGACGACCGTATCGCGGTGAATCTGCGCCACCAGTTCTTCTGCGCGCAGGCCGCCGCGAACGGTATGCGTCGCGCGGGGCGCGGCGTGATCCTGAATCTGGGCTCGGTGTCGTGGCATCTCGCGCTGCCGAACCTCGCGATCTATATGACCGCCAAGGCCGGCATCGAAGGGCTCACGCGTGGTCTCGCGCGTGATCTGGGCAGCGCGGGCATCCGCGTGAATTGCATCATCCCCGGGGCGGTGAAGACGCCGCGGCAGATGCAGCTGTGGCAATCGGCTGAGAGCGAAGCGAAGGTCGTCGCGAGTCAATGTCTGCAACTGCGCATCGAGCCCGAGCACGTCGCGCGTATGGCGCTGTTCCTCGCCTCCGACGACGCGTCACGCTGCTCCGGCCGCGATTACTTCGTCGACGCAGGGTGGTACGGAGAATGAGCATGCCGGTCCCAGCATGCGTATGGGCGGTCGGCGCCGAACTGGCCGAAGGGCCGCTATGGCAGGCCGCCGAAAACGCGGTGTATTTCGTCGATATCAAGGGGCGCCGGATTCATCGGCTGTCCGTCGCGACCGGCGAGCAGCGGACGTGGCAGGCGCCCGACCAGCCCGGTTTTCTGGCGCCGCTCGCGGACGGCACGTTCGTATGCGGGCTGCCATCCGGCTTGCATCGCTTCGATCCGGCGAGCGGCGAGTTCAGCAAGCTCGCCGAGGTCGAACCGCATCTGCCGGGCAACCGCCTCAACGACGGTTTCGTCGATGCACGGGGACGCCTGTGGTTCGGCTCGATGGACGATGCGGAAGAGGCGCCGAGCGGCACGCTGTATCGCGTGAACGAGCAAGGCGCGGCAATCGCGCAGGACGACGACTACGTGATCACGAACGGCCCGGCGATGAGCCCGGACGGCCGCACGCTGTATCACAACGACACGATGCGGCGCGTGGTTTATGCCTTCGACGTCGCCGCGGACGGCACGCTGTCGGGCAAGCGCATCTTCGCCGCCATCTCCGGCGACGGCCATCCCGACGGCATGGCCGTCGACGCCGACGGCTTCGTGTGGATCGCGCTGTTCGGCGGCTGGCGGATCGAGCGTTACTCGCCGGCGGGCGAGCTGGTCGATCAGGTGCCGTTGCCGTGCGCGAACGTGACGAAGCTCGCGTTCGGCGGCGACGATCTGCAAACCGTCTATGTGTCGACCGCATGGAAGGGACTGACGACGGTCGAGCGCCAGCATCAGCCGCAGGCGGGCGGGCTGTTCTCGTTCCGCGCGCCGGTGGCGGGGCAGGCTCAGGCGCGCTGCACGGTGGGCTTCGAGCGTTAGACGACAAAAACACAGCGACAGGACAGGCCGCAAAACGCAACCCTGACGTTGCCTGGTCGCTCCGCAAGGAGCGGCCCGCTATCATGTGCGTTCCATGACTTTCGCGCATTCGCCCCGATACCTATCATGACGTCCAGGCCGCCAGTCCCGCCCCGCATGTCCGATGTTGCCGAACGCGCGGGCGTCTCGAAGATGACCGTGTCGCGCGTGCTCGCCGGCCGCAACGTGTCGCAGGCGACTCGCGAACGCGTGCAGAAGGTCATCGACGAACTCGGCTACGTCGCCGATGCGGCGGCGGGCGCGCTGTCGTCGGGACGCTCGGCGTTCGTCGCGGTGCTGGTGCCGTCGCTGTCCAGCTCGAACTTCTCCGACACCGTGCGCGGACTGAATGCCGCGCTGGGCCCGCACGGTCTGCAGTTGCTGCTCGGCGACACGGACTACCGTCTGGAACAGGAAGAACTGCTGGTGCGCTCGATGCTGCGCCACCAGCCGCGCTGCGTCGCGCTGACGGGCGGCCGGCACACCGAGGCGACGCGCATGCTGTTGCAGCGCGCCGGCATTCCGGTCGTCGAAATGTGGGATTTGCCCAGCGATCCAATCGATAGGGTCGTCGGCTTTTCGAACTCGTCGGCGGCGCGCGCGATGGTCCGGCATCTGCACGAGCGCGGTTATCGGCGGATCGGCTTCATCGCGGGTGCCAGCGAGCGCGACCGGCGCGGGCACGACCGGATGCGCGGCTACGTCGCCGAAATCAAGGCGCTCGGTCTCGGCGAGCCGCGCGTGATCCGGCTCGGCGATTCGCCGATCACGATGAGCCACGGCGCACCGGCGATCGGCGCATTGCTCGACACGTGGCCCGATACCGAGGCCGTGATGTGCGTGAGCGACATGTCGGCGTTCGGCGCGATCATGGAGTGTCACCGGCGCGGGCTGTCGGTGCCGGGCGACATCGCGGTCGCCGGGTTCGGCAACTTCGAGGTGTCGTGGTGCTGTCAGCCGAGCATCACGACGGTGTCGGTCGACGCGTACGGCATCGGCCTGCGCGCTGGCGAAACGCTGCTCGCGGCGCTCGCCGATCGCGAAGCGGGCGAGGTGCAGCGCAGGAAAGCGGTGAAGATCGATTTCACGGTGATTGCACGCGATAGCGCGTAGAGGGCACGCTGCGAGCATCAGCGGGGCGACGCTGAATTCGCAAGCCGCGTACCCTCAATTAAACAGCTCAGGGATATCCCTTGGTTGCCCGGACCATAAGCCGGGCGTAACATCCACAGTCAGAAATGTTACCGGTAACTTCACGGCGAGGTTCGCCGGCACGGCGCATTCAAAGAAAACCGGCGAGCGGCGCCTGCATGCGGCGATTCCGGCGCTGATCGGCGGAATCGGTCTAATCATGAGCGCGGCTTTGGCGCATCATGTGGTGTGGGCGATCACGTTTCTGACAATCGCCACCGCCGGCATCCTTGCGCTGATGCCGATTTACTGGACGTTCCCGGGACAGCTGCTGTCGGGCGCCGCCGCGGCGGCCGGCATCGCGATGATCAACGCGATCGGCAATCTGTCCGGCTTTACCGGTTCGATGATCACCGCCGTGGCGAAAGATTTGACCGGCGACATCAACAACGGCACTTACGCACTCGGTGCGTGTCTGCTGGTCAGTTGCGTGCTGATCCTGCTCGTGCCGCGCACGATGCTGACGCGGGCCGCCTCGAATGAAGGCAGCGGCCCCGGCCGCGAGACAGCGCGGGCACAGAAACACGCAGAGCACGCATAAGAAACCCTCACCCAGACAGAGAGACAAGCATCATGTCAGCATCCACCCCGCGCCGGCTGCGCAGCCAGGAATGGTTCGACGATCCCTCGCATGCGGATATGACGGCACTGTACGTCGAGCGTTTCATGAACTACGGTCTGACGCGCGAAGAGCTGCAGTCGGGCCGGCCGATCATCGGCATCGCGCAGACCGGCAGCGATCTCGCGCCGTGCAACCGGCATCACATCGAGCTCGCGGCGCGCACGAAGGCCGGTATTCGCGACGCGGGCGGCATTCCGATGGAGTTTCCGGTGCATCCGCTCGCCGAGCAGAGCCGCCGGCCGACCGCCGCGCTCGATCGCAATCTCGCGTATCTGGGCCTCGTCGAAATCCTGCACGGCTTCCCGCTCGACGGCGTCGTGCTGACCACCGGCTGCGACAAGACCACGCCCGCGTGCCTGATGGCGGCGGCCACCGTCGATATGCCGGCGATCGTGCTGTCCGGCGGCCCCATGCTCGACGGCTGGCACGACGGCAAGCGCGTCGGGTCGGGCACCGTGATCTGGCATGCGCGCAATCTGCTGGCGGCCGGCGAGATCGACTACGAAGGCTTCATGGAGCTGACTACCGCGTCGTCGCCGTCGATCGGTCACTGCAACACGATGGGCACCGCGCTGTCGATGAACAGCCTCGCCGAAGCGCTCGGCATGTCGCTGCCCGGCTGCGCGAGCATTCCGGCTGCTTACCGCGAGCGCGGCCAGATGGCCTACGCGACCGGCAAGCGCATCGTCGACCTCGTGCGCGAGGACCTGCGGCCGTCGAAGATCATGACGAAAGAAGCGTTCGAAAACGCGATCGTCGTCGCATCGGCGCTCGGCGCGTCGACCAACTGCCCGCCGCATCTGATCGCGATTGCGCGGCACATGGGCGTCGAGCTGAGTCTCGAAGACTGGCAGCGCGTCGGCGAGCAGGTGCCGCTGATCGTCAACTGCATGCCCGCCGGCGAATATCTCGGCGAGAGCTTCCATCGCGCGGGCGGCGTACCGGCCGTGATGCGCGAGCTCGCGAAAGGCGGCCTCGTGCACGAGGATTGCCTGACCGTGTCGGGCCGCACGATGGGCGAAATCGCGGCCGCCGCACCCGCGCCGGATCGCGAGGTCATCAAGACGACCGACGATCCGCTGAAGCACGGCGCGGGCTTCATGGTGCTGTCCGGCAACTTCTTCGACAGCGCGATCATGAAGATGTCGGTGGTCGGCGATGCGTTCCGCAAGACCTACCTGAGCGAGCCAGGCGCAGAAAACAGCTTCGAAGCGCGCGCCATCGTGTTCGACGGCCCCGAGGATTATCACGCGCGCATCAACGACCCGTCGCTTGAAATCGACGAGCATTGCATCCTCGTGATTCGCGGCACGGGTACGGTCGGCTATCCGGGCAGCGCCGAGGTCGTCAACATGGCGCCGCCGGCGGCGCTCGTGCGCCAGGGCATCACGTCGCTGCCGACGCTCGGCGACGGCCGTCAGAGCGGCACGTCGGCGAGCCCGTCGATTCTGAACATGTCGCCGGAAGCGGCGGTGGGCGGCGGCCTTGCGCTGTTGCGCACGAACGACCGCATCCGCGTCGATCTGAATTCGCGTAGCGTCAAAGTGCTGGTGGACGAAGCGGAACTCGCGCGACGTCGCGAAACCGTGCACTTCGAGATTCCGCCCGCGCAAACGCCGTGGCAGGAGCTGTATCGCAAGACGGTCGGCCAGCTTTCGACCGGCGGCTGCCTCGAACCGGCGACGCTGTATCTGAAGGTGATTGCCGAGCGCGGCAACCCACGGCATTCGCATTGACCCGCGGGTGACAAGGCCGGGCTTCGCACGCAACGCGACGCCCGGCCTTGCCCGCTTTCCCACTTATCCGAAAGAGCCCATCCCATGTCCGCAACTTTCCCCTCCAGCTTTCTTCCCGGCGATCTGAACGACGCACTGCTGATCGGCCGCGTGTGGCGCAAGACCGAACAACATGAAGGACCGTGCGTGGTCGTCGTGCGCGGCGGCGAGGTGTTCGACATCACCGCGGTCGTGCCGACTACCGCCGACCTGTTCGAGCGCGACGATGCCGCGCAATTTGCGCGCAGCGCGCCGGGCGTGCCGCTCGGGCCGGTCGCGCAGCTGATCGAGGCGAACCTGCCGGGCGCGAGCGCGCCGGCCGTGCGCGTGCTCGCGCCGTGCGACGTGCAGGCGATCAAGGCCTGCGGCGTCACGTTCGCGGTGAGTCTGATCGAGCGCGTGATCGAGGAGCAGGCCGGCGGCGATCCGGCGAAGGCGAAGGAAGTGCGCGAGACGATCGCGTCGACGATCGGCACCGATCTGTCGAAGATCAAGCCGGGATCGGAAGCGGCGATGAAGCTGAAGGCCGAGCTCGAGCGTCGCGACGCGTGGTCGCAATACATGGAAGTCGGCATCGGTCCGGACGCCGAAGTATTTTCGAAATCGCAGCCGATGTCGGCAGTCGGCTTCGGCGCGGACGTCGGTCTGCTCGCCGCGTCGGTGTGGAACAACCCGGAGCCGGAGATCGTGCTCGCGGTGAATAGCCGCGGCGGTATCGTCGGCGCGACGCTCGGCAACGACGTGAACCTGCGCGACATCGAAGGCCGCTCGGCGCTGTTGCTCGGCAAGTGCAAGGACAACAACGGCTCGTGCGCGATCGGCCCGTTCGTGCGGCTGTTCGACGACACCTTCTCGCTCGACTCGGTGCGCGCGGCGAGCGTGTCGCTGCGCGTCGAAGGCGCCGACGACGACTTCGTGCTCGACGGCGTGAGCCACATGAGCGAGATCAGCCGCGACCCGGCCGACCTCGTCGCGCAGACCTGCGGCCGTCACCACCAGTACCCGGACGGCTTCATGCTGTTCCTCGGCACGATGTTCTCGCCGATCAAGGACCGCGACGCGCCCGGCGGCGGCTTCACCCACCACCTCGGCGATCGCGTGACGATTTCGACGCCGCAGCTCGGCGCGCTGACCAACACGGTGCGCCTGTCCACCGAAATCGAGCCGTGGACGTTCGGCGTGCGCGCGCTCTATCGCAATCTCGCGGCCCGGGGCCTGCTCGTTGCTGAATAACCGGATTGTCGCTGCAATTTTCGAAAGGAGAATCAGGACATGAGTCAGTTCGCAAACTACATCGACGGACAGTGGGTCGACGGCGCGAGCGTGTCGCGCAACGTCAATCCGTCGAATCTCGACGACGTGATCGGCGAATTCGCGCAAGCCGACGCCGAGCAGACGCATCGCGCGATCAGCGCCGCGCGCAAGGCCTTCGCGCAGTGGTCGTTGTCCACGCCGCAGCAGCGCTTCGACGTGCTCGACCAGGCGGGCAGCGCGATCCTCGCGCGCAAGGCGGAGCTCGGCAAGGTGCTCGCGCGTGAAGAGGGCAAGACGCTGCCCGAGGCGATCGGCGAAGTGGGCCGCGCCGGGCAGATCTTCAAGTTCTTCGCGGGCGAAGCGCTGCGCGTCGGCGGCGAAGTGATGCCGTCGGTGCGGCCGGGCATGACGGTCGAAATGACGCGTGAGCCGGTTGGCGTGGTCGGCCTGATTACGCCGTGGAATTTTCCGATTGCGATTCCGGCGTGGAAGATCGCGCCGGCGCTTGCGTACGGCAACACGGTCGTGATCAAGCCGGCCGATCTGGTGCCGGGCAGCACGTGGGAGCTGGTCAAGATCATCGCCGAGGCGGGCGCGCCGGCGGGGGTGATCAATCTCGTGATGGGGCGCGGTTCGGTGGTTGGCGAGGCGCTCGTGTCGTCGCCGGATGTCGATGCGATCAGCTTCACCGGTTCCGTTTCGACGGGCCGCGCGATCGGCGCGAAGTGCTTCGATTCGGGCAAGAAATTCCAGCTGGAAATGGGCGGCAAGAACCCGATGGTCGTGCTCGACGACGCCGATCTCAATGTCGCGATCGAAGCGTGCATCAACGGCGCGTTCTACTCGACGGGCCAGCGTTGCACGGCGTCGAGCCGGCTGATCGTGACCGCGGGGATCTATGACCGCTTCATCGACGGCATGAAGGCGCGCATGCGCGCGCTGAAGGTTGGCGATGCGCTCGCGGACGGCACGCACATCGGCCCGGTCGTCGACGACAAGCAGTTGGCACAGGACGAGCGCTATCTGGCGATCGCGCGCGAAGAGGGCGGCACGGTGTTCGGCGGCGAACGCGTCGAAGGCTCGACGCGCGGCTATTTCCTCGCGCCGGCGCTGGTCACGGAGACGACCCCGGCTATGCGCATCAACCGTGAAGAGGTATTCGGGCCGGTGGCGTCGGTCATCAAGGTCAAGGACTACCAGGAAGCGCTCGCGGTTGCCAACGGCACCGAGTTCGGGTTGTCGGCCGGCATCTGCACGACATCGCTGAAGTACGCGAGTCATTTCCGCCGCCATGTGCAGGCCGGCATGGTGATGGTCAACACCGCGACGGCGGGGGTCGATTATCACGTGCCGTTTGGCGGGCGGAAGGGGTCGAGCTACGGTCCGCGCGAGCAGGGCGCCTACGCCCGCGAGTTCTATACGTCGGTGAAGACCGCGTATATCAACCCGGGCGCGGTCTGACGCAGAACTAACAACCGAGCTCCCCAAAACGGAACTGGCCCGCCATCGCATTCAGTCGCGATGGCGGGCCAGTAGGGGAAGCTGCGAGAGCGCTAAGCCGAGCGCTCCGGCAGGTACAGCTACATCAACAGCAACTTGCCAACCTGCAACGCCTTACTGCGCTGCGTGACCTTGCTGCGACGAACCGCTGGTCACGCCGCCGACCGCGGCGTTTTGCGCCGCGACGCGGGCTTCGGCAGCCTGAATGTTCGACGGATATTCGTTCGGGTTCGAACGTGCCGGGTTGTAGCCGGCTTTTTCGATTTGAGCCAGCTCTTCACGGACTTGCGCGCGGGTCAGCGGCTGGTTCGATTGAGCGAAAACGGCAACCGGAGCAGCGAGGGTAGCGGCGATAACGACAGCTTGAACGAGCGATTTCATTTTTACTACCTCCAGATTTTGTCTTGTTAGGCTGCGAAACCATTTGTTTGCAGCAGTGATGACAGTCTAGGGGGAGCGAAAAGTAGGGTAAATACCTAATTTCTGAACTCACTGTTTCCGAAACCAAAACAATAATGAGACAGCAAGGCCGTCGAGCGTCGATTTGCGAAGCGATCCGCGACAGCTGGCGCGCATGAGTCAGCCGGCTGATAGGGCCTGGATGAACAGCAAGCCCGCGCCGGCAACGGCTATGGCGCCGCTCGCCCGGGCGACGAGTGCGCCGTCCGGCGCAAGTCGCTCGGCCGTGATGGCGGCCGTCACGGCGGCCATCAAGCGCAAATCCGTCATGCCGACGACCAGCAGAATTGCCGTGAGACCCCCGCAGCAACCGGCGCAATCGATGCCGATGCGCAGACCGTATCTCCACGCGCTCGGCGCATCGGCGGGAAGGCTGGGTGTCGTGCGGCTGCAGGCGAGGCGGCGGGCTTTCCATGTGCTGAACTGCAACGCGCCCGCGAGCAATACGACCACGCTGACCGCCAGCGGCATCGAACGCGCGAGCGCTGGCCACCGCAACTCGAGCGCCGCGAGCGACGCGCCCAGTGCAAACACGGCCACGCCGAGCACCGTCCATACGACCGCATACGCCCCACTCACGAGCATCGTCAGCAGGGCCAGTCGCTCCGCACTTGCGCGCGAGCCGATCGCGTCGCGATAGCGCAGCAGCGTCGGCATCAACGACGGCAGCATCATCGCCGCCATCATCACGATCCACATGCCGATGAACGATGCCGCGGCGCGGGCCCACGTGCGCCCGCAGGTCGGCATCCACAGCGTCGACATCGACCAGCCGCCGGGCATCGGCAACGCGCCCATCGCCGCCATCGACGCGCCGTGGGCCAATGTCGCCGCGACGCTCGCGGCGAACATCAGCAGGCAGACGCCGACGAACACGCGCTGCGATGAGCGCGCCGCGCGCCGTGTGGCAAGGCGCTGCCCGCTCGTGCAGACAGCGCGCACGAGCGGGCTCATGACCGCTCGTACTCGTCGTGACGGCGCCACCAGATGCCCGTCTCGTTGCGCCCCTTCGGCGCGCGATCGAGCCACTGGTACATGCCCCACAGCGCATCGACACCGCGCGCGTAAGTCGAGTACGTGTGATAGACGACGCCGTCTTCGAGCACGAACGCGCTCATGCCTGGCCGGTCGCGCGAATAGGTGGCCGCGTCGGTGCCGCAGGTCGCCGCGAACTGCGCGACCGGTTCGGGCGCGGGACTCACGTCCATTGCGTGACTGTTGCGTGCGTAGTTGTACTCGATATCGCCATCGCGCTGCTGTGCCTCGGTGAACGAGACGTTGAAGTCGAAATTGAAATCGCCGCTTGCCGACGACGCCCATGGAAACGTCCAGCCCATGCGCTGCTTGTACGTCTGCAGCTTGTCGAGCGGCGCGCGCGACACCGCCGTCAGCATCACGTCGTGATGCGCGAGATGCACGGCGAAGCCGGCGAAGCCGTCCGCGATCGACGAGCATGACGGGCAGCCCGCCTTGTAGTCGGGGCCGAACATGAAGTGGTAGACGAGCAGCTGCGAACGTCCTTTGAACAGATCGGCGAGCGACGCGCTGCCTTGGTCGGTATCGAAGCGGTAGGCCTTGTCGACCCTGACCCACGGCAGCGCCTGGCGTTGCCGTGCGAGCTCGTCGCCGTGTCGCGTGTGGGCTTTTTCCGCGTCGAGCAGCGCGCGGCGCGCGGCGAGCCACTGTTCGCGTGTTCCGATCGGATGGGTAGTCATCTTGGGTACCTCCGTGAGTCGTGCCGCGCCGCGCGAGCCCTTGCCCGACGGCGTCGGTGACGGTTGATGGTCGTGCTAGATTAGGGCCGGGCATCCATCGGGTGGGAGTGACAAGTGTGGCGGGATTCGCTTGATGCATCGACGTGCTACGCGCGGACTCGCACGCCGTGGACGCGCTGATTTCCGCGGCGGCGCGCGCGCTCGCGGCCGGCGATCCGCTTGGCGCGCTCGACCACGTCGCGTTGCGCGACGACGCGCCGGCGCTCGCGCTGCGCGGCATCGCGATGGCGCAGCTCGGCGATTTCGGGCGCGCAAAGGCGCTGGTGCGCGACGCCGCGCGTGCGTTCGGCGCGCAGCATGCGGTGGCGCGCGCGAGATGCGTGGTCGCCGAAGCGGAGATCGCGCTCGCGTCGCGCGATCTCGCATGGCCCGCCAAAACACTCGACGCCGCGACCGCCACGCTCGACGCGTACGGCGATCGCGTCAATGCCGCGCATGCGCGGTATCTCGCGGCGCGGCGTCTGCTGCTGATCGGCCGTCTCGACGAAGCGGAGCGCAAGCTTGCCGCGCTCGATCCCCGGCCGTTTCCGCCCGCGCTGCGTGCCGCGCATGAACTGGTGGTCGCGGGAGTCGCGCTGCGGCGTTTGCGCAGCAGCGCCGCCCGTGCCGCGCTGGCGCGGGCCGGACGCGCGGCACGCGAGGCCGGCATTCCGGCGTTGATCGCGGAAGTCGAAAGCGCGTCGGTGGCACTGGGCAAACCGGCGGCGCGCATGATCGCGCATGGCGAAGAAGAACCGATCCTGCTCGATGAAGTCGAGAAGCTGTTGACCTCGAATCGCGCTGGCGGCGCGTTGATCGTCGACGCTTGCCGCTACGCGATCCGCGATGCGAACGCGGCGGTTGCGCTCGCGAGCCGACCGGTGCTGTTTGCGCTCGCCCGCATGCTCGGCGAGGCATGGCCCGACGACGTGCCGCGCGATGCGCTCGTCGCACGGGCGTTCCGCGCCAAACGCGCCGACGAATCGCATCGCGCGCGGCTGCGCGTCGAGATCGGCCGGCTGCGCACGGCGCTCGGCACGCTCGCGAGCGTCGGCGCGACGACGCGCGGCTTCGCGCTCGCGCCGCGTCACGCGCGCGAGGTCGTCGTGCTGGCGCCGCCGGTCGAAGGCGAGCATGCGGCGCTGCTCGCGTTTCTGTCGGATGGCCAAGCGTGGTCGAGTTCCGCGCTTGCCCTCGTGCTCGGCGCGAGTCAGCGCACCGTGCAGCGCTCACTCGACTCGCTCGCCGCGGCCGGCAAGGTGCAGCCAGTGGGCGAGGGGCGCGCGCGCCGCTGGATGACGCCGCCCCTGGCCGGATTCGCGACGGCTTTGTTACTCCCTTCCCCGTTCCCTTCATGATTAGGATGGCCACCATGAACCGCTCTGCCGCCAGAATCGTCCGTGAATATGGGCCCTTTACGGGCGTCGACAAAGTGCATGGCGTCACCTACGACGGCCGACAGGTGTGGATCGCGACCGGCGAACGGCTCGACGCGTTCGATCCGGCGAGCGGCGAGACGCTGCGCTCGATCGCGGTGCCCGCCGACGCGGGCACGGCCTTCGACGGCGAACACCTGTTCCAGATCGCGCACGGCCGCATCCAGAAGATCGACCCGCAGAGCGGCCGCGTGCTGTCGACGATCGCGGCGCCCGGCGACGGCGGCCAGTCGGGGCTGACATGGGCCGAAGGTTCGCTGTGGGTCGGTCAGTATCCCGAACGAAAAATCTATCAGGTCGATCCGGACACTGGCGCGGTGCTGCGCACGATTGAATCGAATCGCTTCGTGACCGGGATCACGTGGGTCGACGGCGAGCTATGGCATGGCACGTGGGAAGGTGACGAGAGCGAGCTGCGGCATCTCGATCCGCGCAGCGGCGAGGTGCTCGAGCGCGTCGAGATGCCGGCCGGCGCGGGCATTTCCGGACTCGAATCGAACGGCGCGGATCTGTTCTTCTGCGGCGGCGGCGGTAGCGGGCTCGTTCGCGCCGTGCAGCGTCCCGTGCGAGAGAGCGACTCGCAATTGCCGGTCGATTCGACGAACGAGTGATTCGTCATGCAAGCAGCGCGTCTTCGTTATCCGGCGCTGGTATTTGGCTCACTTGTACTTGCCGATAACGTAAGTCATCGTTGGTAAACGAAGTATTCCATTGCGTTACTCTTATCGCGAGACTACTCCCCATACGCGGGCCGCCTGCAGCGACTTCTAGCAGGCCGCGGCAAAGCACTCAGCCACCGCCGGATAGCGGTCCCGTCATCTCGCTTCTTCAGCCTCGCCCCACCAGTGCTCGCATCAGACCCGCCGACGCGGTGCATGCGCCACCACCCGGTACGCGAAAGTCCAAACCGCAACACACTCGGATGCTGCACCGCACACGCGAAGTATTCCGAGTGTTTTTCAATCGTAGCGGGGAATTGAGAGCATTTTCGCTGCACCCGCAACAACTGCGACGGTTGGTTCTCAGCTTTATTTTCGTCTTCGTTGCTTGCCCGTGCATTGCGGCTTTTCGAGAAGATGTGACCAGAACCAAGCCAGGTTCACACTCTAATCCTTACCGTGAGCAGACATACGTTTTACACAAACCCTTCATATTATTTCGCTTGTTTTACTAAGTCTTGCCCCACACAAGCGGTTGCCGATACAACTAACAAAGGGTCCCCACATGTCATCGCATCACAAAATGCGCCCAGCGCTTTGTCTAACGTCCGTTGCCGCTGCCTGCGTGCTCGCAGCTTGCGGCGGAAATTTGGATAGCCCCTCTGCCAGCAACAACAACGGTGGCACGACCGCCGGCACGACTTACTCGGGCGTGGTCGCCGCGGCCGCCTTCGTCCCGGGCAACTCGAGCGGCAACCCGACCTTGAAGGCCGGCTACTACTCTGGCGCCACCGTGTTCGTCGATGCCAATGGCAACGGCGTGCTCGACAGCGGCGAAGCCTCCGCGAAGACCGACAGCAGCGGCCATTTCTCGTTGACCACGACCGCCACGGGTCCGCTCGTCGCTGACATCACGACCTCGGCCACCAACACGGCATCGGCCGCCAAGGTCGCCAGCCACCTGATCCTGCGCGCTTCGGCCGACCAGATCGCCGACCAGGGCGTCACCAAAGTCGTGATCAGCCCGATGTCGAGCGAAGTGCAGCGCCTCGTCGAAGCCAACGGCACCAAGTACGCGACCGAGAAGGCTAATCTGTCGACCCGTCTGTCCGGCCCGGCATTCAACAACGCCTCCGTGACGGTTCCCGCCGGCGACGTCCTGGCCGACGCCAACACCCTGTCCGGCGCCGAGCAGTACGCGGTGCTGTTCGAAGAAAACGCACTGACGAACCGCTACACGTACGCCACCACGAAGCTCGATCGTGGCGACAAGTACCCCGATGCGCTGGCCGTTGCCGGTGGCGACCCCACCCTGACCGGCGTTTCCGGCATCACCGCTGGCGAAACCATCCCGACGGATACGCGTAAGGCGATCACCTTCGCACAAGCCCAGCAGGCTGCGTTCAACGTCGAAGCGATTCCGCGTTACGACAACGTCTTCGTGATCATGCTGGAGAACAGCAGCACGAACCGCGTCAAGGGTTCGGCGTACATGCCGGCGGTCAACTCGATGATCACCAACGGCAACTACTTCTCGACCTACTTCGCGACCGGCAGCCCGTCCGAGCCGAACTACACCGCCCTGGGCGGCGCCGACGACTTCGGTATCGGCGACGACAACTGGTGGGGTTGCGCCGCGACCGGCGCCAACGCCCCGACGGACAAGGCTTTCGCCGGCGGCACGGCTTCCGACGGCCAGCCCCTGCCGTCCCACGTCGCGCTGACGCCGAACGACCCGATCATCGGTACCACCGCCGGCGGCGCCACCGTGGCCGTTGGATCGCTGCTGTCCAATTACACGGCGGCCGCCAACCAGACGTGCTCGACGGACGGCACCGGTTCCGTCGCCAACCACAACATCATGAACGCGCCGAACCTGTTCACGCAGATTTCGAGCGCGGGCCTGACGTGGCGTACCTACAGCGAATCCATGAACCCGGGTCAGGATCCGCGCGCCGACAGCCTCGGTGACACGGGTGTATCGCAGGCCTACAACCAGACGGACGGTAGCATCACCGTGACGGGCACGCCGTTCGCCATGCCCGGTTCGCTCTACAAGACCAAGCACCATCCGGGCATGGCCTATCAGAACGTGCGTAGCCAGCCGGAGTTCTTCGCGAACAACCGCACGATCTTCGGTACCCAGTACTACACGAACGCGGCCGACCTGACCAACACCACGCTCTACAAGGTTCCGACCGGCTACAACGTCGACCAGTTCAGCACCGACCTGGCCAAGGGCGACGTCGGCACCCTGAACTTCATCATGCCTGACCAGTGTGATGACCTGCACGGCACCGGCAGCGACGGCACCTGTAAGGACAGCGCGACCGCCTCGGGTACCGTTCCGGCTCACGCGCTGCTGACCCGCGCCGACTACTACACCAACGCCGTGGTGCAGAAGATCAAGGCCTCGCCGCTGTGGCAGAACAAGCAGCGCAACGTTGCCATCGTGGTCATGTTCGACGAAGGCAATGGCACGTCCAACGGTGCCGGCAGCTCGTGCTGCGGCTGGGACGTGGGTGGCAAGGCTACGCAGATGCAGAACGCGGACGGCAGCTGGACTCCGGTTCAGGCGAAGTACGGCAACGGCAACAAGGGCCATGGCAACTCGATCTTCGTCCTGATGACCAACCAGCAAGACGTGGGCTCCGCGCCGAAGGGCGTCGCCGACAGCGATACGTACAGCCACTTCTCGTTCGTGCGCACGGTGCAGGACATGTTCCAGCTGGCCGACCCGGCTGTTCCGACCTCGTACGCCAACCGTTCGAAGTACACGGAGTCGTACATTGCGCAGAACATCGCCAACCTGCCTGAGTACGCTGGCAGCGCCGACACGCACTACGACGCGGTTCGTCCGATGAACCACGCCTACGTGATTCCGGCCGGCTACACGCAGAAGTTCCAGACGGGTGACGTGAGCGATCCGGCGCAAGTTGGTCCGGACGCGACCCAGAAGAACCTGTGGGCGACGAAGTAATAAAAAGCACTAAACGGTAAGCACGCGCAAGCGTGCCATTCATCAAGCAGTAGCCTGCGCGGGGGAGCGGTTCGGCCGGTCCCCCGCCAGCTGTCTTATCGAACAAAGCCGGGGGGAGTAGCGATGCGCAAGGTTTATGCGGGGGCGCTGTATGTCATCTTGTCGACACTGGCCGCTTGCGGGGGCGGGAGCTCGTCACAGTCTGCTTCGACGGACGCAGGCACGGGCTCCTCGGGCTCCTCGGGCTCCTCGGGCTCCACGGGCTCCACGGGCTCCTCGGGCTCCACGGGCTCCTCGGGCTCCACGGGGTCGGCGCCCACGAGCAAGCTGAGCGCTGCGGCCCAGGTCGGCGAGAAAATGTTCTTCGACAAGAACCTGTCTGGCGGCAAGAACCAGGCATGCGCGAGCTGCCACGATCCGGCGTATGCCTACGGCCCGCCCAACAGCCTGGCGGTGCAGCTGGGTTCCGATGGCGTATCGGAAGGCCAGCGCGCGGTTCCCTCGCTGCGCTACAAGGCCATGACGCCCGCCTACGACGACAACGCCTCGAACCCGGACGGCATCACGGCGAACGCGCCGGGCGGCGGATTCATGTGGGACGGCCGCGGCAAGACGCTGGCCGACCAGGTGGCGCTGCCCCTGCTCAATCCCATCGAGATGAACAACGCCTCCAAGGACGCGGTGGTGCAGGCGGTAAAGAGCTCCTCGTATGCCGCACAGTTCACGGCGGCGTACGGCCCGGCCGTGTTCGGCGATACGGACACGGCGTTCCAGGACATCGGACTCGCGCTGCAGGCCTACCAGAATGAGGACCCGAGCTTTGCGCCGTATTCCAGCAAGTTCGACCTGTATGCGAACAACAAGATCGGCGGCACGTTGACGCCGGCCGAATTGCGCGGGATGAACCTGTTCAACGATACCGATCACGGGGCCGGCTGCGTGGCCTGCCATTTCATGGGCGCCAACTTCAACGGCTCGAACGCGCTGGGGACCGACTTCACCTATCAGGCGATCGGTGCGCCGCGCAACGACACGTCGATCCCGGACAATCCGAACCCCATCGCGGCCAACCTGAACGCGAGCTACTACGACATGGGGCTGTGCGGCCCGATCAATAACGGCAGCTATGACAGCCACACGCCGCTTTCGGCCTCCAGCGGCGCCGGCCCGGACCCCTTTACGGGCGTGAACAACCCGGATCCGTATTGCGGCCGCTTCAAGGTGCCGACGCTGCGCAACGTCGCCGCGCGCAGCGCCTTCTTCCACAACGGCGTGTTCCACTCGCTGGAGCAGGTGGTGCGCTTCTACAACACGCGCGACACCAACCCCGAGTACTGGTATCCGTCCACGGGTGGCGATTCGACCAAGCTGACCAGCAACCCGGGCTATGCGCTGCAACCCACCTATGCAGCGGGCGCGACGTTGAACATGTTCAACGATCTGCCGGCCGCCTACCAGGGCAATATCGACGAGGAACTGCCGCTGGGGCAGGGCCAGACCGACGCGGGCGGCACCACCGCGTTGAACGGTGCGCAGCCGCGTGCTGTCCATTCGGCGCCGCAACTGTCGGATCAGGACGTGCAGGACGTGATCTGCTTCCTGAATACTTTGAGCGACGGCTACCAGCCTCCCGCGACCCAGCCCACGAGCGGTAGCTGCGTGAATTGATCTTTTTGAATACCTGAACTATCCACGATGATGCATTTTTCGAATCCGGTGCGCGGCACTGCCATTGCGGTTTCCCTGACGGCGGCGTTCCTGCTGGGCGGTTGCCAGAACAAGGCCGAGCCTACCGCGGAGAACTTTACCAACACCATCACGCACTACCTGGCCGATCGCGGCCACCTGTGTGTGGCGAAATACGATTGGCCCATCCACGTGGCCGATCAGGACATCGTGGTCACGCATTCCCGCGATGCGCTGCAATTGCCGGTGATGGAAAAGCTGGGCCTCGTCAAGAGCACCGTCATGACGGTCGAGCGCACTGGCGAGGACGGGGCCGGGATCGAGGCGCCGGGACGCGAGTATGTGCTGACCGACGAAGGCAAGCAGTTCTACCTGCACAAGCCGGTGGTGGTGGCGACGCCCGGCAAGACGGTCACGCACGACGCCGATTTTTGCGTGGCCACGCTGACCCTGGACAAGGTGGTGGGCTGGGAGCCGCCCCAGAGTCACGACGGGGAGACCAGGACCTCGGTGCTCTACACCTATAAGATCGACCCGGCGCCTTTTGCCAGGACTCCCGAGTTCCAGCGAGTGTTTCCCATGGTGGCGCGCGTGATCGAAGGCGCGGGCACCATGCAACTGCGCGAAGGCGTGCGCTTGACCAAGGACGGCTGGGTAGCGGAAGAATATCTCGTTCGATGATCGTTGAGTTCGCCGACGCCGTGCTCCAAGGCGATCGTTCCCGCACGTGGGCCGGTCCATGCCGCTGCGCCAGGACCAGGTGCACCCTTACGGTGTCCCCGCTGGACTCAGCCCGGTGCTCGCAAAATAGATCGCGAGAAAATACAGCAGCACATAGAGCGCGTAGGTCTGCCCGTTGCCGGTATAGACGCGGCGTATCCGAGCCGCCGCCACGAGCGCGAAGTGCGATATGCCGCGCCAGAACATCTGCGCGACCGGCGGCACCGTGCGGCTCAGGATCGGCCGGTAGAAGTGGTAAAAATCCGGGGCGTTGCGCGCATTGCCGCGGCGGCTGCGGTAGTACAGCACACCGAGCCCGAACACGATCGCCGTGACGATCAGCACGACGATCACGACCGGCGTCGGATTCCAGAACCCGTAGATGCTTTCGAGCGACATGCCGCCCCACACCAGTGTCGCCGCGAACTGCGGATCGATCGCGGCCGACACCGGTTCGAGCAACACCTTCGGAAAGAACGACAGGATCACGATACCGACCACGAACAGCAACTGCGGCACCAGCAGCATCACAGGCGCTTCGCGCACCTGCGGCCGCTGCGGCGGGCGCGGTTTGAGGAAGACGCCGTTCAGCAGGCGCAGCATGTACAGAAAGCCGGCGCAGGTCGCGATCAGCCCGCACACGGCGAGCCCGTACCAACCCTTGTCGGTCATTGCGCTCAGCAGCAGCCATTTGCCGCCGAAGCCCATCAGCGGCGGCAGGCCCGACATCGAGACGAGCGCGATCACGACCATCGCGAACGTGAGCGGCATCTCGCGCGCGAGGCCGCCCACATCGGCGAAGTTGCGCGTGCCGGTGCGCGAGATCACGCCTGCGAGCGCGAGGAACAGGATGCCCTTCACGAACATGTGATTGGCGACCAGATACAGCGCGGTGACCCAGCCGAGATGGCTCATCAGGCCGATCGCGGCGACGATATAGCCGGTCTGGCTCATGCTCGACAGCGCGAGCATCCGTTTGAAGTCGTTCTGCCGCAACGCCATCAGCGCGCCGAACAGGGTCGTCAGCATGCCTATCCAGGTCATCGCGTGCGCGAGTTCGAGGCCGACCTCCGAGCGTATCGTCAGATAGGTGCCGATCAACAGGCCGAACATCGCGACCTTGCTGACCACCGCCGACAGCATCGCGGTCACGTCGTCTTCCGCTTCGGTGTAGGCGCCCGGCAGCCATACGTGCACGCCGATCGCGCCGGCCTTGATCAGGAAGCCCGCCGCGAGCAGCACGAACGCGCGGTTCGCCTCCGGTCCCGAATGGATCAGCGCCGACAGCGCGATGCTGTCGTCGATCGCCGCGACGTTGGCGAAGCCCGCCAGCAGGAAGAACGCAGCCAGCAGCGAAAACAGCAGGAAGGTCAGCACGTGCGGTCCCGCGCGCCGGCACTTCGCGATCAGGAAGCACGACGACAGCGTGATGATTTCCCAGCTATAGAAGAACTCGAGCGAGGTGGATGAGCGCAGCAGCGCCGGAATCGACAGCGACAGCACGACGAGCATCGGATAGAAGCCGGCGCGCACGTCGTCGCGATAGAGACTCGCCGCTGCGATCACGAGGCTGCCCGCGAGCAGCAGCCAGGCGAACAGTCCGGCGATACCGCGCGAGCCCTCGCAGAGCAGACTGCCGATCAATCCGATCGCGATCACCGCGAGCACGCCTTTCACGCGCCCCGGCAGACGATCGGCCGCATAGAACAGCGCACCCGCCGCGAGCGGCGAGAAGATCCACGCCGACACGACGCCCGAGAACACGGCTGCCATATAGGCCGCCGCGATCAGCAGCACGGCGACGCCGAACAGCGGCAACAGCGCGGCGATGTTCGGCCGGGCTTTGGCCTCGACGTCGGACGGCGCCAGCGCGCGCACGAACCAGTGGAACATATAACCCGCTTCGAGCAGCGAGCCGGTCAGGATCAACACGATCCAGTACGGCTTGCCGGCGGCGGTGAGTCGCATCACGAGTTCCCACTTCGCCCAGAAGCCGGGGAATGGCGGCAGTCCCGCGATCGCGACCATGAAGAGACCGAGCAGGCCGATCAGCAACGGGCTGCGCGACAGGATCGCGCGTGCATCGTCGCCGTGCCGCCGCAGCACGCCGATCAGCCAGAACAGCCCCGCCTTCGCGAACAGATGGTTGATGAAGAGCCCGCCGACGACGAGCGGGATCGATGCGTCCGCGCCGATCTGGCGCAACAACGCGAGCGACAGCATCAACAGCGCCATCTGCCCGATCGACGAATAGCCGAGCAAGCGTTGCGGCTTCGTCTGCTTGATCGCGAGCAGGTTCGAGAACAGGAACGTGACGCCGCCCGAGACGGCGAGCAGCGTCAGCAGGCCGTCGAACAGCGGCAGCAATTTCAGCAGCGCGAAAAACACGGCCGCCGATACGCCGACCGATACCATTGCGCCGACGCCGCTCGGCGCGGTCTCGTAGACGTCGAGCCCCCAGCCGTTGGCCGGAAACGGCTTCAGCTCGATCACGAGGCTCGCGAACACGAGCAGGATCGCGGTCGTGCCGATCGGGCCGCCGAGCTGGTCGCGCAGCGACAGCAGTTCGTCGATGTTCAGCGTGCCGCTCACGTAGTAGAGCAGCACCGCGCCGAGCAGAAAGAGCGTCGACGCGATCACGGTCGCAAAGATGTACTTGAACGCGGCAGCGAGCGCGGCGGGCGTGCGCTCGAGCCCGAACAGGCCGTATGTCGCGATCGACACGATCTCGAGAAACACGAACAGGTTGAACAGGTCGCGAGTCATCACCATGCCGTCGATGCCCATCACCAGAATCAGGTACAGCAGCAACGCCGCGTAGTTGCCGCGCAGACGGTCCCACAGATGCAATGCACCGAGCAGCGCGACCACATTGACGCTGAACGTGAAGAAGCCTTCCCACAAGCCGAAGCGCAGATTGATCGACACCGGCGGCAGCGCGCCCGCGGTCAGCACCTCGATCGTGTCGCCGCCGTCGAGCAGGCCGTAGAACGACACGCCGGAGACGAGCACGATGCCGCACAGCGCGATGAAAAAGCCGAGCGTGAGCCATGGCTTGCCGAGCCGGTACAGCAGCGGAATGACGAAGCCGCCGCCGAGCCCGAGAATGAAGATGTGCAGCGGATGAAACAGCGCGGCTACCATTTCGACTCGGTGAAGGCGTCGATGGAAAGCGTCTTTTTGGCGGCATGAAGACGGATCGCGAACGACAGCATGATGGCGGTGACCGATAGCCCGATCACGATCGCCGTGACGACGAGTGCCGATGGAATCGGATCGATCGCGCGGTGCGCGGCGGCGGATTTGCTGAGCGCCGCGTCGATGATCGGCGCGGTGCCGCCCGTGACGTAACCGGTCGCGACCATCACGATGTGCAGGCCCGTGTCGATCACCGCGAAGCCGATGATGATGCGCAGGATGTTGCGGTGGGTCAGCATGCCCCACAGGCCGATCAAGGAAAGGCAGAAGCCCGTGATCAGCAGGATCTTCGAAACCGGGATGCCCGTGCTCATGCGCTCTCCTTCTCGTTCAGCTTCTGAACCGGTCGATGATGACGCTCAGCTCCGCGCCGACCTTGACGCCGAGCAGCGTGGAAATCAGCGGGATCGCGCCGGCGCTGAAGAACGCGCCGAACTCGCCGCGCGGCAGAAAGCGCGGGTCGAGAAAACCGCCCGCGAGCACGAGGCCGAGAATGCCGATGCACACGTAGATCACGCCCGCGAGCGACTCGACGACGCTCAGCAGCGCGACGTTCAGCGTCGAGCGGGGCCGCGCGAGCAGCATCAGCATCACGGCGGACGCGACGATCGCGCCGCCCTGGAAACCGCCGCCCGCCGACAGATGGCCGTTGACGATCACGTAGCCGCCGAAGGTGAGGATCATCGGCAGCAGCACCTGCTTGCCGGTATGTACGATCTCGCCGGCTGGGCGGCGCGCGGGCGCGGATTCGTCTGCCGCAGCGGCGGAGGTCGCGTTGCTTTCCTCTTTCAGCAGCACCCCGACGCTCGCCGCGACCATGAACAGCACCGCGACTTCGCCGAGTGTGTCGAAGCCGCGAAAGGTGATCAGAATGCCGGTCACGATGTTCGGCGCGCCGAGTTCGAGCGGCCCTCTGACGACGTAGTACCAGGCGAGCGGGCGCAGCGCCTGCAACTCCGTGTAGCCGCCGACCAGCCGCCAGAACACGACCGCGAACAGCAGCACCGTCAGCAGCGCAAACGCGCGACGCATCATGATTCGGCCTCCCCGGCGGTGCGCCCGCCTTCGTCGGCGAGTGCGTCGGTGATCGTGGACGAGGTCATCGGCGTGCGGATCAGCCAGGCGGCGCGCGATAGCGCATGCGAGGACACCGGGTTGGTCACGAGCACGAAGTAGATCAGCAGGATCAGACGGAAGGTCCAGCTCGGGTGATAGAACGCGAGGCCGATCAGCACGAGCATGTTGCCGAGCGTCGACGCCTTGGTGCCGGCCTGAATGCGCGTATACGCATCCGGCATGCGCAGCAGCCCAAGGCCGGCGGAGAACAGAAAGACGGCGCCCACCAGGATGAACACGCTGCCGATCAGTTCGAACATGCGCTAGCCCTTCTGATAACCGGTTTTGCGGATCGCGTACAGAAAGATGAAGGTCGCGAGTCCGGAACCGATCGCGGCTTCGGCCATCGCGACGTCGGGCGCGGCGAGCAGCAGGAAGGCTATCGCGGCGAACAGGCTCGCGAGCCCCGAGCTCACCATCGCGGCCAGCAGATTCTTCAGGCAGACGGCCAGTACGCCGCTCACGAGAATGCTCGCGCACATCAGCAGCAGGAGCAGTTCGAGCATGGCTCACAGCCCCCTTTCGAGAAAGCGCGCAATCGCGAGCACCGCGAGAAAGCTCAGCAGTGCATAGACAAGTGCGACGTCGATATAGACGAAACGACCGGAGACTTGCGCGTACAGCGCGATCAGCGACAGCGAGACGACCGTCAGCATGTCGATCGCGACGATGCGGTCGACGAGGGTCTTGCCGATCACGAGACGGAGCACGCCGAACAGGATCGCGAAGAAGATCAGCACGGCGGCGATCCGGAGCATGATCTCAGCCAAAGATTTTCTCCAGATGCTTTTCGAACGGTGCGACGAGTGCCTCGGTCGCTTCGTCGATATCGGTCGTCTTCACGTCGAGCAAGTGAATGAATAGTATGTCGTCCCGAATATCCACGACGAGCGAGCCCGGCGTGAGCGCAATCGAATTGGCGAGCGCGAGACGGCCAAGCGGTGTTTGGAGGCGCGTGCGAACCTTGACGATGCCCGGCTTGATGTCGATACGCGGCGAGTACACCAGCGCCATCACGTTCAGATTGGCGCGTACGAGCTCGACGACGAAGGTCGCGCTATACGCGGCGAAGTGATACGGTGCGCCTGGCGTTAGACGTAGGCGCTGCCATGCTTCGCTCGATGATACGAAGACACGCGCGATGACGAAGGTAATGACGAGACCGACGAGTGCGGGTTCGACGGCGAGCGATGCATTGGCGATCATCCAGATGACGAACAGGACGACCCAGAGGCCAGGCATTCCCCGAGGAACGAACGACGACACCGGTTTTCCGTTGTTCGCAGCCATGTCATCGGTTCCTCAGGAAGCCTTGCGGAAAATTCTAAGTGACAACTTATGGCAAAGCAACCGGCGCACGGTTGTCCGTTGGTGGTCGTTTTGTGTGCGTAAATCCGCGCGACGCTTATCGGCTGCTCATCGAGTGAATTAGTGTCATTGCGATCTGTTCAATAAAATGGCGCGCGAAAAGCCGACGCCGATCGGCGCGCATTTATTTTGAAACAGACTGCGTTGCCGCGATAAGACGCGACGTTGAATCTCTAAGCGGCGCCGTACCGTTTTTTAATCACCTGTGACTGATCGGAATCTGGAAGTCTAGTCGCCAATCTATGCGCGCGCTGCATAAATTGATTTTTTTAATGAATTTGCGCCGGCGACCAGATCCCGGTCGAATGTCGGGTTTCGCGCGGTCCGCATGTGTCGCCGTGCCGCCGGTTTGAATTCTTCAAATGACCAATAAGGAGCAACAATGAAAGCCATGCTGGCAACCCTGACGATTGCGCTGCTGGCCGTCTCGTCCGGAAGCGCAATCGCCAAGGATTGGTCGACCGTGCGGTTCGGAGTCGACGCGAGCTACCCACCGTTTGAATCGAAAGCGGCCGACGGCAAGCTCGTCGGCTTCGATATCGATCTCGGCAATGAGATCTGCCGCCGGCTCAACGCGAAATGCGTGTGGATCGAGAATTCGTTCGACGGCATGATTCCCGCGCTGAAAGGCCGCAAATTCGACGCCGTGCTGTCGACGATGTCGATGACGCCCGCGCGTCAGGCGCAGATCGCGTTCTCGTCGAAGGTGTTCCGCATTCCGACGCGTCTGGTCGCGAAGAAGGGCTCGCCGATCGAGCCGACGCCGGAAGCGCTGAAGGGCAAGCGCATCGGCGTCGAGCAGGGCTCGATTCAGGAAACCTACGCGAAGACGTATTGGGAGCCGGCCGGCGCCGCGATCGTGCCGTATCAGGATCAGGATCTGGTGTATTCGGATCTGCTTGCCGGCCGTATCGACGCGTCACTGCAAAACGCGGTGCAAGCCGATATCGGCTTTTTGCGCACCGCGCGCGGCAAGGACTTCGGATTTGCCGGCAATCCGCTTTACGACGCGAAAACGCTCGGCAGCGGCACAGCGATTGGTTTGCGTAAAGAAGATACCGATCTGCAGGAAAAGATCGACAAAGCCATTGCCGAGATCCGCACCGATGGCACTTACGACCGCATTGCGAAAAAGTATTTCGATTTCGACGTGTACGGTCAGTGAGCCGGGGCCGCGCCGCACGTGACCAGTTTCGACCTGGCACTCGCGCGGCCCGACACCTAAACTTGTGTCATGACCGTCCTGAGCCGTGCTGCGGCAAGCCGGGATGCCCGAATCGGTTGCAACCGGCGCCTCACGCGGCGCTGCAGGTTTCCGCTTACAAAAGTAAGCGGGCAGGGGACGGCGCAATGCGGACGCCGGCTCGCGTGCGGATCGCCTTGCGCGCGGCGCGATCCGCATCGGGGAGGCACCCACATGCACGGCTTTCAGATCACGTTCTTCACCCAGCAGGGGCGCAGCCATCATGGCAAGCCGCTTGCCGACTGGCTCGTGCGTCTCGCGAGCGAACTCGGCCTGCGCGGCGCGACCCTGATCCCGGCTTGCGAAGGCATCGGCCATCATCATCGCATTCACTCCGCGCACTTCTTCGAGCTTGCCGATCAGCCGTTGTCCGTCGTGATGGCGGTGACGAGCGACGAAGCCGATCGGCTGTTCGATCGACTGCGCGTGGAGGGTTTGCATCTGTTCTACGTGAAGACGACCGCCGAGTTCGGCGTCGTCGGCGAGGCCGACGGGGCTTGAACGACCGGGCCTCGAGTGCGTGTGAGATGGAACGCCGGCCCGCTTCAATGCTATGCCGTGGGCTCCTCGTGCCGCACATTGACCATCCAGGGCACGCCGAAGCGGTCGATCAACGTGCCGAAGCCGCTGGTCCAGAAGGTCTGCTGGAATGGCATCGTGATCTGTCCGCCGTCCGCCAGCGCGTTGAAGTACTTTACGCCGGACGCCTGGTCGTCGGCGGTGACCGACAGGCTAAAGCCCGCATGCACGGCATTGCCGCCGCGGCAATCGCCATCCGACATCAGCACGTGCGTGTTACCGATGACGAGCGTCGCGTGCAGGATCTTGTCGGCGTGTTCGGGCGCCACCGGGCGAGCGGGATCGGGCGGCGCGTCTTTCGCGCGCAGCTTCAGCAACTCCTGCGCGCCGAGCGCCGAACGATAGAACTCAATGGCTTCCTCACAACGGCCATTGAAGAACAGATAGGGCTGGATTTCCATGCTGATTTCCTGAGACGGGCGAGGGTCGGGCAGACGATTCTATCAGCGTGATCTCGCGGATGGACGGCTGTCGAACCTGGGATGCATCGTTCGGCCCCACGATGAAGCCACACACCTGATGCTCTACAGCGTATCCCCGCATCAGGCCTTCCCGGCATGACTCCCGCCATTGGCCGGATAAGCCTCCTGCAACGCGATCGAGCCTGTCTCCAGCAGCGATTTGAGGTTGGACATGATCTTCGGCCAGCCACCCGACACCGCCTCGATGAATTTCGATGGATCGCGCTCGATCGTATGCGTGAGCGTCAACTTGACCGCCGTTCCGCTCGGTTCGAGCTCCATCGTGCAGCGCGAATCGCCTTCGGCCTGCAACTCGGGACGAATCTGGTGCTGCCAGCGGATCACCAGACGCCGCGGCGGATCGGCCTCGACGATCTCGCCCGCGTCGAAGATCTGGCCGCCGCTCGACACGAGTTTCCACGACGAGCCCGCCGTCCATTCGCTTTCGCAGTGCATGCCGAACCAGTACTGCTTGATGAACTCCGCGTCGGTGAGCGCCGACCACAACTGTTCCGGCGTAGTGCGGATATAGGTCACATAGACGAACGTCGATCTAGTCATTGCCTTTCTCCAGGCGTCGTTTCAGGGTCGAGAGCGCCTTCAGGCGCGGCTTTTCGAACTTGGCAATCCAGCGCTCGTAGATCTGCTGCAGCGGCACCGGATTGAGGAAGTGCAACTTTTCGCGCCCGCTGCGTACGGTAACGACGAGGTTAGCCGCTTCCAGCAGGCCCAGATGCTGGGTCACGCCTTGCCGCGTCATGTCGAGGTGGTCGCACAGGTCGTTCAGAGTCTGGCCGTCGTGCGCGTGCAGCACATCCAGCAGCTTGCGCCGGCTCGGATCGGCGAGGGCTTTGAATAGCACGTCGGTGTCGTCGGGGCGCTCGGCCATGAACGGCTACAGGCAAGTAATTTGTTGCGTTTACTATAGGCAAGAGATTGCTTGCATGTCAAGGCGACGTGAGGGACACTCCGCAGGTTCGACACATGCGCCGACTACCGCTTATGAGGCGCTCAAGTACGTTTCGGAATGTTGCCGCCATGCAAAGGACCGAACAGCCGCGCACAGAGCATGCCCATCGCCAGGATACCGAGGCCGAATGGCACGGCATCGCCCGTTGCCTCGATCCGAAAGTCGCCAACACGAAAAACCAGAAGATAGCCGACGACCATATTGAAGAAGCCCCACAGTACATTGACGGTCGATGACGACAGCCCTTTTCCGGACGGCTTCGCGAACGGGCTCTGAAACGGCTCGCCCATCACACCGCTGACGAAATGCGGCACGGCATTCGCGAACAGGACACCGCCGAAAAAATAAGAGACGACATGCGGCCAATCCATTTCAGTTGCTCCTTGAATCGAGTAAATCGATGAGCTCGCGGGCTGTGCCCGTTTCGATGCCGGTTCGGATGAAGCACCTGCAAACGTTCAGGAGTCAGCGAGCCGCTGCAGCAGTTCCACCGCGGCGGCGAGCGTGGCCTGTTCTCGCGGCGATAGCTGCGCTTGCAAGGCACGGATCAGCCAGTCCTCTTTGGCCGCCCGACTCGCCTTGAGCGTTCGTCTGAACGTGGGGGTGAGATGGATAAGAGTTTTGCGTCCGTCGGTTGGATCCGCTTCGCCTTTGACGACGCCCAGCGTCTCCAGACCGGCAACGGTAATGCGCATGGACTGGGGCTTTACGCGCTGCGCTCGCGCTAGCGCGGAAACTGTGGCTGGGCCGTCGCGCTCCAGATGAAACAGCACCGACCTCTGCGCCGACGTAAAGTCGCTCGATTGCGAATGTTCTCGCGCGCGGCGAACCAGTTTGCTCACGGCAATGCGCAGTTCGCCCGCAAGGGCGGCCAGATCGGTAGATTGGGAAGACGGTGATTGTCGTGACATGCCGAAAACATAGCATATGTACAGTTTAACTGTACATATAAACTGAATATATTTTCGCCGTCGAGTTTGCACGAACCCAGCATAAACAAGCGCCTGTGAGATACTTCCTCATTCACGCATAATCCCTGAGTCCACCACGTCTCAACCGGCCAAGGCATGCAAGCCCATCCCCTCCGACTCGCGCCCGGCGACGACCTTCGCGTCGCCGTCGAAGACGCGCTTCGTCAACGCGACCTGCAAGCGGCCTTCGTCGTCCAGGGCATCGGCAGCCTCCACGTTGCGGCATTGAGGTTCGCTGGCGCGCAAGCGCCGACGGAAATTCGCGGCGACCTCGAAATATTGACCCTCGCAGGCTCCGTCTCGCCCGATGGCGCTCATCTGCACATGTCGATCGCGGATGCGCGCGGGCAGGTATTCGGCGGTCATGTGGCGCGCGGCTGCACGGTACGCACGACCGTCGAGTTGTTGCTCGTGTCGGTTCCGGGCTATTCGTTCGCGCGGGAGCCTGATCCGCAGACGGGTTTTATGGAACTCGTGATTCGCGGCGGCGGCGCTCCGCAGTCCGGGTCCGCCTGATCACGCAAAGGCGCTATCGCTTCGCGCGCCGGTAGTCGCTCAACGCCCCGCCAACATCCGCCCGCCGACCCCCACCAAC